>NZ_JACVTY010000089.1:0-212 GCF_016624805.1 Pseudomonas sp. S44 | reverse complement strand
GCTCATAACCCGAAGGTCGTCGGTTCAAATCCGGCTCCCGCAACCAGATTCGAGAAAAGGCCACTGTTCACACAGTGGCCTTTTTCTTTGCCTTGAAAAATATCCACGTAAATCAAGGATTAAGATTGACAGCCCGTCGATAATCCGTAGAATGCGCACCTCTGACGCGGGATGGAGCAGCCTGGTAGCTCGTCGGGCTCATAACCCGAAGG
>NZ_JACVTY010000088.1:0-214 GCF_016624805.1 Pseudomonas sp. S44 | reverse complement strand
GTGGCGGACTCAGGAGGATTCGAACCTCCGACCGCTCGGTTCGTAGCCGAGTACTCTATCCAGCTGAGCTATGAGTCCGTGGTGGTAGTTTTAGACCAGATTACCACTGGTTTCGAAGCTTCTCTTCTTGAAGATTTCTCGACAAGCAAAGCCACTTCAGAAAGTGGCGGACTCAGGAGGATTCGAACCTCCGACCGCTCGGTTCGTAGCCGAG
>NZ_JACVTY010000087.1:0-217 GCF_016624805.1 Pseudomonas sp. S44 | reverse complement strand
TATTTCCGACGCTTCCGTACCAGGCAAGACTTTCGAAAACCTGGAGCTGGGCGGTTCAGCCACCGTGCAGATCGCAGATACCGAAAGCGAAGTCGTCGCGACCCTGACAGCCGATAAGACCACCGTGTCCGAAGGCGGCGAGATCACTTACACCGTTACGCTGACTAACGCCCAAGGTCTGTCCGTTACTGGCCATAACGGCCTGGTCTTCACGCTC
>NZ_JACVTY010000086.1:0-220 GCF_016624805.1 Pseudomonas sp. S44 | reverse complement strand
GACCTTGTCGCCTTCGTTGCCGGTGCCTGGCGTACCGGTACCCGGCTCGTCGGTCACGGTAGTGGTGACGTTACCGTCGCCGAGGGTCAGCTTCTCGAAGTTGTCAGCGCCAGTGACGGATTCCAGCTTGTTCACGATGCTTGGCTGGCCGCCAACGTACACGTCGTCCGGCGCATGGATGGTGATAGTCCCGGTGGCGCTGCCAGCCGGAACGGTGACT
>NZ_JACVTY010000085.1:0-221 GCF_016624805.1 Pseudomonas sp. S44 | reverse complement strand
TTTAGGGATATGGGTGAAGTCAAAGGTGGCAGAGGTTAAAAAAAAGCGCAGTGACTGATTTTTAATTTGTGGTTGTGTTGGGGTTGTCTGGGCTTTAGAGGGGCGGAATTTGTGGGAGTCTAAATTTATCTAGGATGCCAATTGTGTATTTGGTCGGATCAGTTCGCTTATAGGCGCAAGAATAGAGCGTGGCGATGTAATTCAAGGGCTTGGAAAGCTAA
>NZ_JACVTY010000084.1:0-221 GCF_016624805.1 Pseudomonas sp. S44 | reverse complement strand
CAGCCGGAACGGTCACCTTGGTGCCATCCGAAAGAGTGAAGGTCAGACCGCCGTGGCCTTTGACGTCAAGGCCTTGGGCATTGGTCAGAGTAACGGTGTAAGTGATCTCACCGCCTTCGGAGACGGTGGTCTTGTCGGCGGTGAGGGTCGCAATGACTTCGCTTTCGGTGTCAGCAATCTGAACAGTGGCCGAACCACCGAGCTCGAGGTTTTCGAAGGTT
>NZ_JACVTY010000083.1:0-223 GCF_016624805.1 Pseudomonas sp. S44 | reverse complement strand
GGGGCTATAGCTCAGCTGGGAGAGCGCCTGCATGGCATGCAGGAGGTCAGCGGTTCGATCCCGCTTAGCTCCACCAAATTCCGCTTCGTGATCAAGGTCGTGAAGCAAGACTGGTCCAGCAACCAAGTCTTGAAGGTAAGAAGGTTCGTCCCCTTCGTCTAGTGGCCTAGGACACCGCCCTTTCACGGCGGTAACAGGGGTTCGAGTCCCCTAGGGGACGCCA
>NZ_JACVTY010000082.1:0-225 GCF_016624805.1 Pseudomonas sp. S44 | reverse complement strand
AAGTGGGGCGCATTATAAGGGGATCTGAGAGGGCGTCAACCTTTTATTTCAGATATTTGAAAGTTACCAGGCGCAGACCTTATAAAGGCCACCAAGTGCCTGCCTCAAACTCTGCTGCGCCTACAAGATCGAGCGCCGCCCGCGCGGCGCTTCGCGGGCAAGCCCGCTCCCACATTTGTTTCGGGCCAATGAATCCTGTGGCATTTTCGCGCGACCCCTTTGGCG
>NZ_JACVTY010000081.1:0-226 GCF_016624805.1 Pseudomonas sp. S44 | reverse complement strand
TAAAGCGACTGGAACCCCGCAAGACAATCCAACAAGAATAGACTTATGAATATCCTCCCAACCAAACACCCAATAATCAAACTTATAATAACCAATAATCGCCCCCACAAGATGCGCCAATATGCCAATTACAAGAAAAAGCAATACAGAATACACCAACAACATAGCCATCAATAAAAACCCAACTCTTTCCAGCTTCACTTTATATCTCCTACAGAACCGAGCT
>NZ_JACVTY010000080.1:0-226 GCF_016624805.1 Pseudomonas sp. S44 | reverse complement strand
ATTGCTGACGATGGTGACGGAGACCTTGTCGCCTTCGTTGCCGGTGCCTGGAGTACCAGTGCCTGGCTCGTCCGTCACTGTGGTGGTGACGGTGTTGTCGCCGAGGGTCAGCTTCTCGAAGTTATCGGCGCCAGTGACCGATTCCAGCTTGTTCACGATGCTTGGCTGGCCGCCAACGTACACGTCATCAGGCGCATGGATGGTGATAGTCCCGGTGGCGCTGCCA
>NZ_JACVTY010000007.1:0-175182 GCF_016624805.1 Pseudomonas sp. S44 | reverse complement strand
ACGACCTTCGGGTTATGAGCCCGACGAGCTACCAGGCTGCTCCATCCCGCGCCTGTGGAATCGAATTCTACGGAAATCCTTCCGTGAGTCAAGCTATTTTTCAAAAAACCCTTTTTTGTTCAATCCCTTAGCCTGTTGCACAGGCCAGGAGCTGAGCCATGACGCGGGTTGTAGCGGGTTTTGCGAGGGGGCAGTCATACCGATCATCCTTGCCCCCGTCGGGTGGGGCTGACGAATGCCGAGGCACGTGCTGTAATATCTGTATGAATTTACAGTGCTGACGGTCAGTCATGTCCCTGCGCAAGATCATCCACATCGATTGTGACTGTTTCTACGCCGCCATCGAGATGCGTGACGACCCCCGGCTGGCGGGTCGACCCATGGCTGTGGGCGGTCAGCCGGGGCAGCGTGGGGTGATCGCCACCTGTAACTACGAGGCAAGGGCCTATGGAGTGCGTTCGGCGATGTCGTCGGGGCATGCCATGAAGTTGTGCCCGGACCTGCTGATCGTCAAGCCGCGTTTCGAGGCCTACCGTGAGGCCTCGCGGGAAATCCATGCGATATTTCGTGACTATACCGATCTGATCGAGCCCCTGTCGCTGGATGAGGCGTATCTGGATGTCAGCGACAGCCAGTGGTTTTCCGGCAGTGCCACGCGGATTGCCGAGGACATCCGTCGGCGCGTTTCCCAGACCTTGCACATCACGGTGTCCGCTGGCGTTGCACCGAACAAGTTCCTGGCCAAGATCGCCAGCGATTGGCGCAAACCCAATGGTTTGTTCGTGATCAGGCCCGATCAGGTCGATGAGTTCGTTGCCGCACTGCCGGTGGCACGCCTGCACGGGGTGGGCAAGGTGACTGCAGACAAGCTTTCAAGACTTGGTATCGATACCTGTCAGTCATTGCGCGAATGGTCGCGCCTGAGCCTGGTGCGCGAGTTCGGCAGTTTCGGTGAGCGGTTGTGGGGGCTTGCCCATGGCATCGACGAACGGGTCGTACAGAACGACAGCCGGCGCCAGTCGGTCAGCGTCGAAAACACCTACGACAACGATCTCCCTGACTTGGCCAGTTGCCTGGAAAAAATCCCGGATCTGCTCGACAGCCTGAACGGGCGGATTGCGCGGATGGACAGCAGCTACAAGCCAGACAAGCCTTTCGTCAAGGTCAAGTTCCATGATTTCAGCCAGACCACCCTGGAACAGGCGGGGGCAGGGCGGGACCTTGAAAGCTATCGGCAATTGCTCAGCCAGGCCTTCGCTCGGGGTGGCAAGCCGGTGAGGTTGCTGGGAGTGGGGGTAAGGTTGCGGGATCTGCGCGGTGCGCATGAGCAGTTGGAGCTGTTTCCTGCTCAATAAAAGAAAGGGGCGCATGGCGCCCCGTTCTTTTTACCGCTCTCCAGGGTCGGCGACCAATCGGCCGGTTTCCTTGGTCAGCGTCTTGAGGAATTCCTGCTGCAGCTCCGGATCGTTGCGTGTCAGCTCGATCAGGCTCTGTTCCAGCTCGCTGGCTTCCTCTTCCAGGCCCAGTTCCGAGAGACGTTTGACCCGGTGTACCCACTGGCCAACGTCGTCGTCCTCGAGGTCGTCGAAGATCAGCTCATGGGCCTCCAGCAGCTTGTTGCGCAACGTACCGCTGACCAACAGGCTGGCGTCGCCGCGGATGCCGTTGTCTTCATCGATCGCCGCCAGGTGCAGGGTGCCGATATGGTTGAGGTTCTGCTCCGAGAATGGGCTGTCGAGCAGGTTCAGGCGTAGCACACCATGCTTGTCGGTGGTCAGCTCGTGGGTCATCTTGCCAGCCTTGACCTCTACCAGGCGCTCGTTCCACGGCAGGCTGGTGAACTCCTCGCGCTTGTCCTTCTGGATTTCGCTGATGCCTGCGAGGTTCTGCTGTGCGCGACCGTTGGACTGCACGTTCATGAACGGATTGAGCCCGGCCAGGCCGTAGCTCAGCCAGTCGTGGGTCATGCTCTGCGGCAGGCTGTCGAAGGTGATCACGTTGACCACGTTGGCGCCTATGCCCGCGACCACCGCCACCGCACCCAGTGGGATCTCGTAGATCTCCCGCCAGGGCTGGTAGGGCGTGTAGCGGTCGTAGCGCCGCGTGACTTCGAACTCGGTGACTTCGAAGCGTCGCTGTTCATTGATGCGAACACGCCGTTGCGGAAGCTCCATCACCTTGGGCTCGCCGACGTCGATCTGCAGACTGTGCTCGAGCAACTTGCGCTCGACACGTTCCTCATGCTCGCTGCGCTGGGACATCTGGTTGGCGCAGCCGCTGAGGAACAGGGCGCCGCAGAGCGCGGCGCCCCCCAGGGTAAAGGTACTTCGCTTGGACATGTTCACTCGTGCATTGGTGGTCAGCGGCGGATGCGGGCCTGCAGGAAGGTCAGCACTTCGTTGAGCGGCAGCGGCTGGGCATCCTGTTCGGTGCGGTGCTTGTACTCCAGGTTGCCGTCGGCCAGACCGCGATCGCTGACGACGATGCGGTGCGGGATGCCGATCAGTTCCATGTCGGCGAACTTGATGCCGGGGCTGGTCTTCTTGTCACGGTCGTCCAGCAGCACTTCGTAGCCTGCGGCAGTCAGCTCGGCGTAGAGCTTGTCGGTTGCCTCGCGCACGGCGTCGGTCTCGTAGCGCAATGGCACGAGGGCGATCTGGAAGGGCGCCAGGGCATCGTTCCAGATGATGCCCTTGTCGTCATGGTTCTGCTCGATGGCGGCGGCGACCACGCGGGACACGCCGATACCGTAGCAACCCATCGACAGCACCACTGGCTTGCCGTTCTCGCCCAGTACCTGGCACTTGAGCGCCTCGCTGTACTTGGTGCCGAGCTGGAAGATGTGGCCCACTTCGATACCGCGCTTGATGACCAGTGTGCCCTGGCCGTCGGGGCTCGGATCACCGGCGACGACGTTGCGCAGGTCCGCGACCTGTGGCACTGGCAGGTCACGCTCCCAGTTCACGCCGAAGTAGTGCTTGTCGTCGATGTTGGCGCCGATGCCGAAGTCGCTCATCAGGGCGACCGAACGGTCGATGATGCATTCCAGCGGCAGGTTCAGTGGGCCGAGCGAGCCGGCACCGGCACCGATGGCTGCGCGCAGCTCGGCGTCGCTGGCCATGACCAGCGGGTCGGCAACCTGTTCCAGCTTGGTGGCCTTGATTTCGTTCAGCTCGTGGTCGCCACGTACGATCAGGGCGACCAGCTTGCCTTCCTCGGCGCCACGCACGATCAGGGTCTTGACGGTCTTCTCGATCGCCAGGCCGTGGTTCTCGACCAGTTCGGCGATGGTCTTGGCGTTTGGCGTGTCGACCAGGCGCAGTTCTTCGGTCGGCGCTGGGCGCACGGTTTCCCGTGGAATCGCTTCGGCCTTCTCGATGTTGGCGGCGTAGTCGGAGGTGTCGCTGAAGATCACGTCGTCTTCGCCGGAAGAGGCCAGGACGTGGAATTCGTGGGAGTAGCTGCCACCGATCGAGCCGGTGTCGGCCTGCACCGGACGGAAGTCCAGGCCCAGGCGGGTAAAGATGTTGGAGTACGCCTGGTGCATGCGGTCGTAGGTTTCCTGCAGGGAAGCCTGGTCGGCATGGAAGGAGTAGGCGTCCTTCATGATGAACTCGCGGCCGCGCATCAGGCCGAAGCGCGGACGGATCTCGTCACGGAACTTGGTCTGGATCTGGTACATGTTCAGCGGCAGCTGTTTGTAGCTGGACAGCTCGTTGCGTGCCAGGTCGGTGATCACTTCTTCGTGAGTCGGGCCGACGCAGAAATCACGGTCGTGGCGGTCTTTCAGGCGCAGCAGCTCGGGGCCGTATTGTTCCCAGCGCCCGGATTCCTGCCACAACTCTGCGGGCTGGATGCTTGGCATCAGCACTTCAAGGGCACCGGCGGCGTTCATTTCTTCGCGCACCACGTTCTCGACCTTGCGCATGACCCGCAGGCCCATCGGCAGCCAGGTGTACAGGCCGGAGGCCAGCTTGCGGATCATGCCGGCGCGCAGCATCAGCTGGTGGCTGATGACAACGGCGTCTGCCGGGGTTTCTTTCTGGGTGGCGAGCAAATATTGACTGGTGCGCATGGGAAGCCGTGTCGATTGCCTGAATGTTTGAAATGACCCCGCATTGTACGGGGGCGAGACGAAAGCGTACAGGATGCCCCAGGGCGCTCGGCTTGTCAGCCAAGAAAAAGCCCGGCAGATGCCGGGCTTCTTCAGATGCGGGGCATTGCAAGCCGGGGCTTACAGGATGCTCAGCGGGTACTCGACGATCAGGCGCAGTTCGTCGATCGATGCGGAGCCGTAGTAGACGCCATCGGCGGAGCGGTAAGTGGCCTGGCGGACACGGAAGCTCAGGTCTTTGGCCGGACCTTCCTGCAGGACGTACTTGACGTCGATGTCGCGTTCCCATTCCTTGCCGTTGGTGGTGCCTTCGACGTGAGCACCGGTACCACGGGCGTAGCGGGTCATGAAGGTCAGGCCTGGAATGCCGTATTCGGCGAAGTTCAGATCGTAGCGAGCCTGCCAGGACTTCTCGCCTTCGGCGTTGAAGTCGGAGCGGGCGATGGAGTTGGCGAGGAAGATGGTGCCGCCGCCGTCTACGCCATAGGCGTAGTCGCCGTCACCGGTGACCTTCTGGTAGGCCAGGGTGAAGGTGTGAGCGCCAACGTTGTAGGCGCCAGACAGGCTGAATGCACGGTTGTCCAGTTTGTCGCCATCGAAGGCGCGTACCTTGCCTTCGCCATCGCTCTTGGTGTCATAGATGTTGAAGTCGAACACCAGGCCTTGTTTGTCGGACAGCGGCAGTGCCCAGTTGACGTTGGCGTAGTATTTGCGCCAGTAGTCTTCGACTTTGGAGTAGTAGAGGCTGGTGCTCAGGCCGTCGGTCACGGCATAGGTGCCACCGAAGACGTTCGCTTCGGTCAGACCCGGGTTCTTGATGCCGAGGTTGTTACGACCGCCGATGCTGTCCTTGTAGCTCTGGGCTTGTGCGTCCAGACGGGTGAAGTGACCGGCGTTCAGCTCCAGGCCTTCGATCTCCTTGCTGGTCAGCAGGAAGCCTTCGGCGGCTTCCGGCAGCAGGCGGCTATCGTCAGTGGCGAAGACTGGCAGCGAGGTGAACTGGCCGCCGAACTTGAGGACGGTGTTCGAGATGCGTGCTTTGACGGCACCGTAGCCCTTCGAATAGGAGTCTTCCGGGCGACCTTCGGAGTCGACGGGGAACAGGCCGGTGTTGGTGGTGCCACGACCGCCGTCGAGCTTGATGCCCAGCAGGCCGATGGCGTCGACACCGACACCAACGGTGCCCTGGGTGAAGCCGGATTCGAAGGTGCCGATGAAGCCTTGGCCCCACTCGGCGCGACGGCTTTGTTCGTCGCTTGGGTTGTTGCGGAAGTCACGGCTGAAATACAGGTTACGCAGCTTCACGTTGAGCTTGCTGTCGTCAACGAAGCCTTTGGAGTCATCCTGCGACGACGCCATTGCCAGTCCAGAAGTCCCCGCTGCAACAGCCAGGGCGATCATGCTCCACTTCATCACGCGCATCGTGATTTGCTCCTTTGGTTTTAGGAAGAGTACCGCTGCGCCCAAGTGTTTTAGTTATATGGGGCAGCTCTTTCTTTTTATGTCGGCGAAAATGTATATCACGCTGACTGTACTTGGCGACATGAAAAACGGAACCTTTCGGTAAGTTTACGGTCGTGTCGCTTTTGGCTATTTCCATGTCGCAAATCACGTCCCGCTAAAGGCGGGTCGTACACCCCAGCGCTGCTTCGAAGTCCGTCACGATTCCGTAAAGAATGGCTGTGTACTCGAAGCTCCCTGGTGAATCCCTTGTCGCTGTTGTTATTTGTCGCGTTCACCGGCTAATGCAGGTGCCGTGCCGACTTGGCGTAAAAAGAATGCAACAAGCGTGCACAAAAACGATCAGTGTTGATGAATTTTTCACAAATGCCCGCAAAGCGTCCTGAAACCTCCGGAAACACTGGGTTCAGGTGCTTTGAGGGTATAACGCGATGTTGATTATCGTTTGCAAAATAAAGCTGGCTTGAAAGTCAAGGTGTTACCGCTGACTGTTGATGCTGAGTAGTTTGTACCAGGCGGGTATGACAGGTGTATTTTTCGTTGCTTCATTTTGGTGCGAAAAGTAGCGCAGTGTTACCGCTTTTGGCGCGTACGTCTCGGTCGGGGGCGGACAAGTGAGTGGGTCGTGTCGTGGGCTCTGCAAGCAAGGTATCCTTGCGCTCCACCCGCGTTCGAGTCGGGTCGTGTCATTCGATGGAGGTTTGCCGTGTTTGTCCTGGATTCGCGTCTGCAGCAGGATTCCCTGGTGCTGGGGGATTTCCCGTTGTCCCGTCTTTTGCTGAGCAAGGATGCCAACTACCCCTGGTTCATCCTGGTGCCGCGCCGTGCTGATGTCAGCGAGCTGTTCCAGCTGGATCTGGCCGACCAGCAACAACTATGGAAGGAAACCACTTTGCTCGCCGAGGCGCTCAAGGGCGAATTCCTGGCTGACAAGATGAATGTCGCCACGCTGGGCAATGTCGTCAGTCAGTTGCACATGCACGTGGTGGTGCGTCATCGCGGCGATGCGGCGTGGCCAGCGCCGGTGTGGGGCAAGGTGCCCGCGCTCGATTACGCGCCCGCGCAGGTCGATGCAATCCGCCAGCGCCTGCGCGGGTTGGCGCTTGAAGGTTTCGAGGAGGCCTGAGCCATGTCACTGGAAGCGAGAATCGTCGAGCTGGAGATGCGCCAGGCGTTTCAGGATGACACCCTTCAGGCGCTCAGCGACGAAGTGGCCGGGCAGAACCGGCTGATCGAGCGTCTGCAGTTGCAGATCGCCGAACTGATCAAGCGTCATGAAGAGATGGTCGGCCAGTACGAGGCCGGAGGGGAGGAGCCTCCACCACCTCATTATTGAGGTGATGGAGGCGGGTGGTCAGCGGCGTGAAACCGCGACCACGTCTTCGGCCTGCAGGCCTTTGTCGCGATGCATTACCGAGAACTCCACGCGCTGGCCTTCGACCAGGACGCGATGGCCTTCGCCGCGGATGGCGCGAAAGTGCACGAAGATGTCATCGCCGGAGTCGCGGGAGATGAATCCGAAGCCTTTCGAGGTATTGAACCACTTCACGGTGCCGGTATCGCGCTTGCTGGCATCTTGCGGGCCTGCCTGGCTGGCGCGTGACTTGCGGCTGCTGCGGGCGAAGCCTGCGGCCAGGTGCAGGGCGGCTGCCAGTGCCGCGCAGAGCAGC
The DNA here is from genome assembly GCF_016624805.1 of Pseudomonas sp. S44. Classification (NCBI taxonomy): domain Bacteria; kingdom Pseudomonadati; phylum Pseudomonadota; class Gammaproteobacteria; order Pseudomonadales; family Pseudomonadaceae; genus Pseudomonas; species Pseudomonas sp. S44. The sequence goes on along the minus strand of NZ_JACVTY010000007.1, from coordinate 167,937 downwards.
GCCGACAAGCTGCCGAGCTCGGGGCGGGCAAGAACGGTGATGGTTTGCAGGATCACCGCCAGCACCAGGAGTGCGCTGGCCAGGTGTTGCAGTTGCTGGCGGGCGCCGCGGTAGTAAAGCGGTACAACCGGTGCCAGGACCAGGTTGAGCAGGCCCAGGAGTACCAGGTAAACCGCTTCGGGTTGTTGCAGGAAGGGTGTGGCGTCGGTTTTGAGGCTGGGTATGAACGACAGCAGCAAAGCCGCAACGCCCGTCACCAGATGGACGATCTTGAACATTGGGTTGGCTCACATATTTGGATAAGGCCGATCACAGGAAGAGCTGGCAGCACGGTGCGCATGAGGTATGGAGCGCGATCACGTGACTGTTCAGCCTATGCACCCGGCAATAACAGTCCGCACGGGTGGCACCCTGCCTATTTAACAGCAAAGCCAGGGGGTTCTCAAACCGCAGGGGTGGTCAGGCGATGTGTTGCCTTGTGTCACATGCAGCCGTCTGCAACTCTTGGTACAGTGTTTTCGCCCGCTTGATCGTCAAGCCTTATGGAAAGGGGAGATTCATGGCAATCGATATCGGTATCAGCGAAGAAGATCGCAAGTCCATCGTCGAAGGGTTGTCCCGCCTGCTGTCGGACACCTATGTGCTGTATCTGAAAACCCACAACTTCCACTGGAACGTTACCGGTCCGTCGTTCCGAACCCTGCACCTGATGTTCGAAGAGCAGTACAACGAACTGGCCCTGGCAGTCGACTCGATCGCCGAACGCATTCGCGCGCTGGGATTCCCGGCGCCGGGTTCCTATGCATTCTATGCGCGCCATTCCTCGATCAAGGAGGAAGAGGGAGTGCCCGCTGCCGATGAAATGATCCGCCAGCTGGTCCAGGGGCAAGAGGCGGTGGTGCGCACGGCGCGCAGCATCTTCCCGGTGGTGGACAAGGTCAGTGACGAGCCGACGGCCGACCTGCTCACCCAGCGCATGCAGGTGCACGAAAAAACCGCCTGGATGCTGCGAGTGCTGCTCGACGGCAAATAACGATGCGCCGGCCTATGGCCAGGCTGGTCCATCAAGCCCGGTGTCGCCTTGCGATCCCGGGCTTTTTTATTATGGGGAAACCCTTGCTGCTGCTCTGTGATGCCGGAACGGCGCTTCATTGAAGCACCCTCGACCTTGTTGTGCGGGGTATGAAGTGATCGCAATCAAGGAGCAGAACCATGGCGCAAGCAAGCAGGCACGGCGGTTGGCCAGGCAGGGATTGTCAGGATCCGTTCAGGGGTGATTTCGACATGTTGCAGGTCGTACCGGTCTCGCGGTCTGTAAGGCTCAATGGTTTTGCCACGTGCCTTCGGCTCGAGGCGGTCTACTGGCGTATTCTGGAGCGTATCGCCGAGGCCAATCGCTGTTCGGTGAGCGCTGTGCTGTCCTACGTCGATCGAGAGGTGCACCTGCGGCAGGGCGGTGTGCGTAATTTCAGTGGGCTGATTCGCGTCATCTGTGTGGCCTGGTTACTTGATCCGCCGAGTACACACTGATCGCCGGGCGGGCTGCACAGCACTCCTTAACCATATATAATCCCGCTTTTTGCTGCCCCGGCAGCCAGCGTTGTGGTTGACGAGAGACTTCCATGCCCCTTTATGACTATCAATGTGCTTCCTGCGACCACCGCATGGAGGTGTTGCAGAAAATCAGCGCCGCGCCATTGACCGATTGTCCGGCATGCCAGGCGTCGGCCCTGAAGAAATTGCTGTCGGTACCCGGCTTTCGCCTGAGTGGCAATGGCTGGTACGAGACCGACTTCAAGACCGGGGCGAAGAAGAACCTGGCCGGCGAAAAGGCCGACTGAGTTGAATTGCAGCGACAGGGTCTTGCACTATTAGCCCTCAGGGCGGACAAGACCTCCACCGAATACACGAATCACGAGAAGCGAAACCACGATCATGATGCGCAGCCATTATTGCGGCCAACTGAACGAGAGCCTGGACGGCCAGGAAGTCACCCTTTGCGGCTGGGTCCATCGGCGTCGCGACCACGGCGGGGTGATCTTCCTCGACATCCGTGACCGCGAAGGCATGGCCCAGGTCGTGTTCGATCCGGATCGCGCCGAAACCTTCGCCGCCGCCGACCGCGTGCGCAGCGAATACGTGGTGCAGATCACCGGCAAGGTGCGCAAGCGCCCTGACGGCGCGGTGAACGCGAACATGGCCTCCGGCGCCATCGAGATCCTCGGTTACCAGCTGAACGTGCTCAACGAAGCTGAGACCCCGCCATTCCCGTTGAACGAATACTCCGACGTCGGCGAAGAAACCCGCCTGCGCTATCGTTTCATCGACCTGCGTCGCCCGGAAATGGCCGACAAGCTGCGCCTGCGTTCGCGCATCACCAGCAGCATTCGCCGCTTCCTCGACGAGAACGGCTTCCTCGACGTCGAAACGCCGATCCTGACCCGTGCCACTCCGGAAGGCGCGCGCGACTACCTGGTGCCCAGCCGCACCCACGCTGGCAGCTTCTTCGCCCTGCCGCAGTCGCCCCAACTGTTCAAGCAACTGCTGATGGTGGCCGGCTTCGACCGCTACTACCAGATTGCCAAGTGCTTCCGCGATGAAGACCTGCGTGCCGACCGCCAGCCGGAATTCACCCAGATCGACATCGAGACCAGCTTCCTCGACGAGTCCGAGATCATGGGCCTCACCGAGAGCATGATCCGCAAGCTGTTCAAGGAAGTGCTCGACCTCGAGTTCGGCGACTTCCCGCACATGACCTTCGAAGAAGCCATGCGTCGTTATGGCTCCGACAAGCCGGACCTGCGCATCCCGCTGGAACTGGTCGATGTTGCCGATCAGCTCAAGGACGTCGACTTCAAGGTCTTTGCAGGCCCTGCCAACGATCCGAAGTGCCGTGTCACTGCCCTGCGCCTGCCGGGCGGCGCTGCCATGCCGCGCAGCAAGATCGACGAGTACACCAAGTTCGTCGGCATCTACGGTGCCAAGGGCCTGGCGTACATCAAGGTCAACGAGCGCGCCAAGGGCGTCGAGGGCCTGCAGTCGCCGATCGTCAAGAACATCCCTGAGGCCAACCTCAACGTGATCCTCGATCGCGTCGGCGCGGTCGATGGCGACATCGTGTTCTTCGGGGCCGACAAGTTCAAGGTCGTCAGCGAGGCCCTGGGCGCGCTGCGTATCAAGCTGGGTCACGACTTCAACCTGCTCACCTGCGAGTGGGCACCGATGTGGGTCGTCGACTTCCCGATGTTTGAAGAGAACGAGGACGGCAGCTTCACCGCGCTGCACCACCCGTTCACCGCACCGAAGTGCACCCCTGAAGAGCTGGAGGCCAACCCGGCCACCGCCTTGTCGCGTGCCTACGACATGGTGCTCAACGGCACCGAGCTGGGTGGCGGTTCTATCCGTATCCACCGTAAAGAGATGCAGCAGGCAGTCTTCCGTCTGCTGGGTATCGAGGCGGCGGAACAGGAAGAGAAGTTCGGCTTCCTGCTCGACGCCCTGAAGTTCGGCGCCCCGCCACACGGTGGTCTGGCCTTCGGCCTGGATCGTCTGGTCATGCTGATGACCGGCGCCCAGTCGATCCGCGAAGTGATCGCGTTCCCGAAAACCCAGAGCGCTGCGTGCGTCATGACTCAGGCTCCGGGCCTGGTCGATGCCAAGGCTCTGCGCGAGCTGCACATCCGTCTGCGTGAGCAGACCAAGGTCGAGTAACCGACCGCAGGCGCCCCGAAGTCGGGGCGCTTCGCGCTTGCGCGCAGGATTTTCCGCGTTCCGCCCTTCGGGGCGGAACCTGTTTCTGTTTCAAGGATTTGGAGTCGTTATGGCCGGTCATTCCAAGTGGGCGAATATCAAGCACCGCAAAGAACGCCAGGATGCCAAGAGAGGCAAGATCTTCACCAAGTGGATCCGCGAACTGACCGTCGCTGCCAAGCAGGGTGGTGGTGATCCGGCCTCCAATCCCCGGCTGCGGTTGGCGCTGGACAAGGCGCTGGGTGCCAACATGAGCCGCGACATCATCGATCGTGCGGTGGCGCGTGGGGCTGGCACCAACGAAAGCGACAACGTCGAAGAGCTCAGCTACGAGGGTTACGGCCCCGGTGGCGTGGCGATCATGGTCGAGGCCATGACCGACAACCGCAACCGCACTGCAGCAGCCGTGCGTCATGCCTTCACCAAGTGTGGCGGCAACCTCGGTACCGATGGCTCGGTGGCTTATCTGTTCGAGCGCAAGGGGCAGATCAGCTTTGCACCGGGCGTCGAGGAAGATGCGCTGATCGAGGCGGCCATGGAAGCCGATGCCGATGATGTGGTCGGCAATGACGATGGCTCCTTCGACGTCTTCACCTCCTTCAACAGCTTCTACGCTGTGCGCAATGCGCTGGAAGAGGCGGGCTTCAAGGCTGCCGACGCGGAAATCGTCATGCAGCCGACCACCAGCGCCGAGCTGGATCAGGACGGCGCGGAGAAGGTGCTCAAGCTGATCGATATGCTCGAGGACCTGGACGACGTGCAGAACGTCTACTCCAATGCGCAGATCTCCGACGAGATCATGGAAAAACTCGGCTAAGGTTTTCCTTGGTCTTCGGGGCCTCTTCGCGGGTCAGTGAAATGTGTAAAGAACCGCAGGCTTTATGACGCTGATTCTTGGTATCGACCCCGGTTCGCGAATCACCGGTTATGGTGTGGTACGCCACACGCCGCGGGGGTGCGAGTACGTGGCCTCCGGTTGCATCCGCACCGGTGGTGGCGAGTTGCATGAGCGACTGCAGATCGTGTTTCGCGGCGTCAGCGAGGTGATTCGCCTGCATGGCCCCGTCACCATGGGCATCGAGCGGGTGTTCATGGCGCGAAATGCCGACTCGGCGCTCAAGCTTGGCCAGGCCCGCGGTGCAGCCATCGTCGCTGCCGCCGAGGCGGGCCTGGAGATCGCCGAATACACCGCCAGCCAGGTCAAGCAGTCGGTGGCTGGTACGGGCGGGGCGAACAAGGATCAGGTCATGCTGATGGTCATGCACCTGCTCAAGCTGACGCAGAAGCCGCAGATCGACGCCTCCGACGCCTTGGCCATCGCCCTGTGCCACGCCCATACACGCTCCAGCCTGGTGCCCCACGGCCTGGCCACCGCACGCCGGCGCGGTGGGCGCTTGCGTCTGTAACAGCTTCATGCCCTGATACACATTTTGTCCGGGTGACACGCTCACCCGCCGCATTTGCTGATAGGGTTGTCCGGTCTCCGACCAGACGCCCGAGAGAAAGGATCGGAACGTGATTGGACGTTTGCGTGGCACTCTGGCGGAAAAACAACCGCCGCACCTGATTATCGATGTCAATGGCCTGGGCTATGAGCTGGAGGTGCCGATGACGACGCTGTACCGCCTGCCCAAGGTCGGCGAAGCGGTGACGCTGCACACTCATCTGGTTGTGCGCGAAGACGCCCACCTGCTCTATGGCTTCTTCGAGAAGCGCGAGCGCGAGCTGTTCCGCGAGCTGATCCGTCTCAATGGCGTCGGCCCGAAGTTGGCTCTTGCGTTGATGTCGGGCCTCGAGGTCGATGAGCTGGTGCGCTGCGTGCAGGCCCAGGATGCGTCGGCTCTTGTGCGCGTACCCGGCGTCGGCAAGAAGACCGCCGAGCGCCTGCTGGTCGAGCTCAAGGACCGTTTCAAGGCCTGGGAAACCTCGCCTGCGATGTTCACCCTGGTGTCCGATGGGCCACTGCCGGTGGCCAGCACCTCCAGCGCCGAAGCCGATGCAGTCAGCGCCCTGATCTCGTTGGGCTACAAACCTCAGGAAGCCAGCAAGGCGGTGTCGGCGATCAAGGACAAGGCAAACATGACCAGCGAGGAACTGATTCGCCATAGCCTCAAAGGGATGATCGTCAAGTGATCGAAGCCGACCGCCTGATCGCCGCCAGCGGGCGCGACCGTGAAGAGGTTCAGGACCGTGCCATTCGTCCGTTGAGCCTGGACGAGTACATCGGCCAGCCGGTGGTGCGCGAGCAGATGGGCCTGTTCATCCAGGCCGCCCGCGGCCGCAACGAGTCCCTCGATCACACCTTGATCTTCGGTCCGCCCGGTCTGGGCAAGACCACCCTTGCCAATATCATCGCCCACGAGATGGGGGTTTCGGTCAAGAGCACGTCCGGCCCGATCCTCGAACGCCCGGGTGATCTGGCGGCAATGCTGACCAACCTCGAGCCGCACGACGTGCTGTTCATCGATGAAATCCACCGCCTGTCGCCTGTGGTCGAGGAAGTACTCTACCCGGCAATGGAGGACTTCCAGCTCGACATCATGATCGGTGAGGGGCCTGCCGCACGCTCGATCAAGCTCGACCTGCCGCCGTTCACCCTGGTCGGTGCGACCACCCGGGCCGGCATGCTCACCAACCCACTGCGTGATCGTTTCGGGATCGTCCAGCGCCTGGAGTTCTACAGCAACCAGGACCTGGCGACCATCGTCAGCCGGTCGGCGAACATTCTGGGGCTTGCCATCGAAGACAAGGGCGCTTTCGAGATCGCCCGTCGCGCCCGCGGTACGCCACGGATCGCCAACCGCCTGCTCCGCCGCGTGCGTGACTACGCCGAGGTACGTGCGAAGGGCCAGATCACCAAGGAAATCGCCGACAAGGCATTGAACCTTCTGGACGTCGACGAGCGCGGTTTCGACCATTCCGACCGGCGCCTGCTGTTGACCATGATCGAGAAGTTCGATGGCGGACCGGTAGGCGTGGACAACCTGGCGGCTGCGATCAGCGAAGAGCGGCACACCATCGAGGATGTCCTCGAACCGTACCTGATCCAGCAGGGCTACATCATGCGTACGCCGCGTGGCCGTGTGGTCACCCGGCACGCCTACCTGCATTTCGGCCTGAACATTCCGGGGCGCTTTGCCGAGGGCGGAGAATTTTCTGATCCTGACGATGAGTGACAGATCGAATCGGGGTTTTCGTGGTCCTAGCGCTGGCACTTTGCGACAGCGCTGGCAATACGACATTTCCCCTGAAAAAACAGTTGCCGGGGCGGATTGGCAAGCTGAGGAGTAAGCACTAGAGTATGCGCGCGCAAAATCGGCAGGACCCGTTCGCTCACCGTTGTCGCGTCTATTACGAGGATACTGACGCAGGCGGGGTGGTGTACTACGTCAACTACCTGAAATTCATGGAGCGTGCACGCACCGAGAGGTTGCGGCACCTGGGGTTCTCCCAGTCCGAGCTGGCGGAACAGAATCTATTGTTCGTCGTCCACTCCAGCGAGGCGCGCTACCACGCGCCGGCACGGTTGGACGATGCGTTGCGGGTAACCGCACAAGTACTTGAATTGAATCGCGCCAGCCTGCGCTTCGTGCAGCAGGTCTGGCGAGAAACGGATGAAACACTGCTTTGCGAAGGGCAGTTCCTGGTGGCCGCCGTGCGCGCCGACACTTTCAAACCCCGGGCCATTCCCCCTGAACTGCGCGACGCTTTCATGGCGGACGGCACGGGTACTCAATCGAACGCAGGAGAATAAGCGTGGAAGCAAACGTCGTCGACCATACCTCCATGTGGAGCCTGGTCGCCAATGCCAGTGTGGTGGTTCAGCTGGTGATGCTGACTCTCGTGGCAGCCTCGGTGACCTCTTGGATCATGATCTTCCAGCGCAGCACCATGCTGCGCGCCGGTCGTCGTGCGCTGGACGCTTTCGAAGAGCGTTTCTGGTCGGGCATCGACCTGTCCAAACTGTATCGCCAGGCCGGCAGCAACCCTGATCCGGATTCGGGTGTCGAGCAGGTCTTCCGCGCCGGCTTCAAGGAGTTTTCGCGCCTGCGCCAGCAGCCGGGCGTCGACCCGGATGCGGTCATGGAAGGGGTGGGGCGCGCCATGCGTGTAGCCATCTCCCGCGAGGAAGAGAAGCTCGAGCAGAGCCTGCCGTTCCTGGCCACCGTCGGTTCCACCAGCCCTTACATCGGCCTGTTCGGTACCGTATGGGGCATCATGAACTCCTTCCGCGGCCTGGCCAGCGCCCAGCAGGCCACCCTTGCCACCGTGGCACCCGGCATTGCCGAGGCACTGATCGCCACCGCGATCGGGCTGTTCGCCGCGATCCCGGCAGTCATCGCCTACAACCGCTTCGCTGCACGCAGCGAAACACTGATCGGTCGCTACTACACGTTCGCCGATGAGTTCCAGGCGATCCTGCACCGCAAAGTACACACCAGCGAAGAGTGATCAGGTAGACATCCATGGCCCGAGTTCGCCACAAACGCAAGCCGGTCGCCGAGATGAACGTGGTGCCCTACATCGACGTGATGCTGGTGCTGCTGGTCATCTTCATGGTGACCGCACCTATGCTCAACCAGGGCGTGAAGGTCGACCTGCCCAAGGTTTCCAGCGAAGCCTTGCCGCAGGACAACAACGTCCAGATCCTCACCATCTCGATCAAGGCCGACAAAACCTACTACTGGAACCTCGGTAGCGAAGTCGATACCGACAAACAGATGGACAAGGCGATGACCCTGCCGGAAATGACCAACGCGGTGACCAAGATCATCGCTGCCGGCCGCGACCAGGGCAAACAGACCCAGGTGTTCATCCGGGGTGACAAGGCCGTCGACTATGGCGCGGTCATGGGCGCCATGGGCGGGTTGCAGAAAGCCGGTGTCGGTAACGTTGGCCTGATTACCGAGGCGCCCTGATGCAACAGCGAGAGCCATCCGCCTCGGAAAGCTACTTCTGGCCCAGCGTCTGGGCCATTGGCCTGCATGTGCTGGTGTTCGGCCTGCTGTTCGTCAGCTTCGCCATGACGCCTGAACTGCCGCCGTCCAAGCCGATCGTCCAGGCTACGCTCTATCAGCTCAAGTCAAAGAGCCAGGCGACCACCCAGACCAATCAGAAGATTGCCGGGGAAGCCAAGAAAACGGCTTCACGCCAGACTGAAGTCGAGCAGATGGAGCAGAAGAAGGTCGAGCAGGAAGCTGTGAAGGCCGCGGAACAAAAGAAAGCCGACGCCGCTCAAAAGGCCGAGGAAGCTCGCGAGGCCGCCGAAGCCAAGAAAGCCGAGGACGCTGCCAAGGCTGCCGAGGCGAAAAAGGCCGCCGAGCAAAAGAAGGCCGAGGAAGCGAAGAAGCAGCAGGCTGACATCGCCAAGAAGAAGGCAGAAGACGAGGCCAAGAAACAGGCCGAGGAAGAAGCCAAGAAAGCTGCGGCCGAAGAGGCGAAGAAGAAAGCCGCCGAAGACGCCAAGAAAAAAGCAGCCGAGGACGCCAAGAAGAAAGCAGCGGCGGCCGAGGAAGCGAAGAAGAAGGCAGCCGAAGAGGCCAAGAAGAAGGCCGCTGCGGATGCACAGAAGAAAAAGGCACAGGATGCAGCCCGCAAGGCGGCTGAAGACAAGAAGGCTCAGGCTCTGGCCGAGTTGCTGTCCGACACCACCGAGCGTCAGCAGGCACTGGCCGACGAGCAAGGCGACCAGGTGGCGGGTGATTTCGACGACCTCATCCGCATGCGTGCGGCCGAAGGTTGGGCGCGTCCGCCATCCGCGCGCAAAGGCATGACGGTAGTCCTGCAGATCAACATGCTGCCGGATGGCACGATCACCAATGTGAGCGTGGCCAAGTCCAGTGGCGACGGTCCGTTCGACAGCTCGGCCGTGGCCGCGGTGAAGAACATTGGCCGGTTGACTGAAATGCAGGGCTTGAAGCCGAACGAGTTCAATCCGTATCGTTCGTTCAAGATGACATTTACACCTGAGGATCTAGCGTTGTGATTAAACGTCTGAGAGGACTGCTGGTCATGCTCTGCTGCGTGGCAGGCATGGCCGTGGCAGAGGAAAAGAACATCCTGGTCACCAGCGGCAGCGACCGGGCCACGCCCATCGCGGTAGTGCCGTTCGGTCTGCAGGGTGGCAGCGTGCTGCCGGAAGACATGGCCGACATCATCGGCAACGATCTGCGCAACTCCGGCTACTACGCGCCCATCCCGCGGCAGAACATGATCAGCCAGCCTACCCAGGCCAGCGAAGTCATATTCCGCGACTGGAAAGCGCTGGGTGCCCAGTACGTGATGGTCGGTAGCATCGTGCCGTCCGGTGGTCGCCTGCAGATCAGCTACGCGCTGTTCAACGTTGCCACCGAGCAACAGGTGCTGACCGGCAGTGTCGGTGGTGGCGTCGATCAACTGCGCGACATGGCGCACTACATCGCTGACCAATCGTTCGAGAAGCTCACCGGTATCAAGGGTGCGTTCTCCACCCGCATGCTGTACGTGACCGCCGAGCGTTTCTCGACCAACAACACCCGCTACACCCTGCAGCGTTCCGACTACGACGGTGCCCGTGCAGTGACGCTGCTGCAGTCGCGCGAGCCCATCCTGTCGCCGCGTTTTGCGCCTGATGGCAAGCGTATCGCCTATGTTTCGTTCGAGCAGAAGCGTCCACGTATCTTCGTCCAGCACATCGACACCGGTCGCCGCGAGCAGATCACCAACTTCGAAGGCCTCAATGGTGCACCGGCCTGGTCGCCCGATGGCAATCGCCTGGCGTTCGTGCTGTCCAAGGACGGCAACCCGGACATCTATGTGATGAACATGGGGTCGCGTCAGATCAGCCGTGTCACTGCAGGCCCTGGTATCAATACCGAGCCGTTCTGGGGCAAGGATGGCAACACCCTGTACTTCACCTCCGACCGTGGTGGCAAGCCACAGATCTACAAGACGTCGGTGGGTGGCGGTGGCGCCGAGCGTGTCACCTTCGTTGGCAACTACAACGCCAACCCGAAACTGTCGGCGGATGAAAAGACCCTGGTAATGATTCATCGCCAGGAAGGTTTCACCAACTTCAAGGTGGCTGCCCAGGACTTGCAACGGGGAAGTGTAAAGATTCTTTCTGAAACGAGTCTTGATGAGTCTCCCACTGTTGCGCCTAACGGCACCATGCTAATCTACGCCACCCGCCAGCAGGGCCGGGGAGTCTTGATGCTCGTGTCGCTTAACGGCCGTGTGAGGCTCCCACTTCCTACCGCTCAAGGCGAAGTCAGAGAACCGTCCTGGTCCCCCTACCTGAACTGATTGCGGCGTAACAATTTTGCTTAACACACTGGGGTTTCATTAGGAGTTTCACGATGGAAATGCTGAAGTTTGGTAAATTCGCTGCGCTGGCTCTGGCCATGGCCGTAGCTGTAGGTTGCTCCTCCAAGGGCGGTGACAACGCTGGCGAAGGCGCTGTTGATCCGAACGCTGGCTACGGTGCAAACACCGGCGCTGTCGACGGTTCCCTGAGCGAAGAAGCCGCCCTGCGCGCAATCACCACCTTCTACTTCGAATACGACAGCTCGGATCTGAAGCCAGAAGCCATGCGCGCCCTGGACGTTCACGCCAAGGACCTGAAAGCCAACGGCAACCGCGTTGTTCTGGAAGGTAACACCGACGAGCGCGGTACCCGCGAGTACAACATGGCTCTGGGCGAGCGTCGTGCCAAGGCCGTTCAGCGCTACCTGGTTCTGCAGGGCGTTTCCCCTGCTCAGCTGGAACTGGTTTCCTACGGCGAAGAGCGTCCAGTTGCTACCGGCAACGACGAGCAGTCCTGGGCTCAGAACCGTCGCGTAGAACTGCGTAAGTAAGTTCTTATGCGTATGTGCCGTCGTGTTGTAACCGTCCTCGCCCTCAGCCTGCCGCTTTCTGCGTGGGCTGCGGTTCCTGTAGTTGATGACAACGGAGGCAGTTATCCGCCTTCGGGTTATGGCACGAGCGGCGCCTATGCCGGGGCAGGGGCTTCGGCCCCTGCTTCTGCACAGGGTCAGCTGTTCCTGCAGCTGCAACAGATGCAGGACCAGATTTCCCGTCAGCAAGGCATCATCGAAGAGCTGCAGAACGATGTGTCGCGCATGAAGCAGGAAAACCTGGAGCGATACCAGGATCTGGACCGCCGCATCAACAGTGGTGCCGCACCAGCCGCTACACCCGATAATTCCTCCACCGGTGGCGCATCCGACGCCGCAGGTGCCGCTGCAGGCGCAAGCGCTGCGCAGCAACCGGCTGCCAATGGCGAGCCGGCCGATCCGGCGAAAGAAAAGCTGTTCTACGATGCTGCTTTCGATCTGATCAAGCAGAAGGACTTCGACAAGGCCAGTCAGGCCTTCAGCGCCTTCCTGCGCAAGTATCCCAACAGCCAGTACGCCGGCAACGCGCAGTACTGGCTGGGTGAGGTCAACCTCGCCAAAGGCGACCTGCAAGGCGCCGGCCAGGCCTTCGCCAAGGTCAGCCAGTTGTACCCCAAGCACAGCAAGGTGCCTGACTCGCTGTACAAGTTGGCCGATGTCGAACGTCGCATGGGCCACACCGACAAGGTCAAGGGCATCCTGCAGCAAGTCATCACCCAGTACCCCGGCACCTCCGCCGCACAGCTGGCTCAGCGTGACCTGCAGAAGCTCTGAACTGCACCGCTTGAAAGAAACCCGCGCCTGGCGCGGGTTTTTTCGTTAGAGGGATGGTGCACAAACTCCTTGCCGGATAACGGCGCAGGCCGCATTCTGCGGGCCTTGCAGCCCTGGGTTGACCGGGGCACAACAGCCGTTTAGAGGGCCCTTCCACCGTGGCGCATGCCCGGTGCACGTGACCCGCCGCCAGGAGTTGCGCCATGTCGGATCATTTGATGAAGCGGGACGGGCGATTCATCTACCGCCGCCGTTTCCCTGTTGAAGTTGCCAGCATTGTGGGCCGCACCGAGTTCCGAAAGGCCCTCGGCACCAGCGACCGCAAGGAGGCGCTACAGCTTGCCCGTGTGGTGTCGGTTGACTTCGACCGTACCTGTGCCGAAGCCCTGGCCCAGAGCGCCAACGGAGGCGGTACAGGGGCGATGCAGGCCCTTGGCGGGGATGCCCCAGTGGTGACGGCAGAGCGCATCTTAGAGCGTCTGCGGGCCGTTGTAGACGGTGCTACCCGCTCGGCTGTCGAAGCCTTGGAACCTAGCCAGCGGCAGGCCCCGACCTGGGCGGCGGAGCTTGAATGGCGAAAGGCCGCGCTCCAGGCGATTGCAGACGGGAAACATCCCGGCGCTGCTGACTACAACCCAGCGGAGGCATTGGCCGCCTTGCGCGCCGTGGAGGCCCTGGAGCGGGGCGAGGTGCCCACGCTGGGGCACCCCTCAACGCCTGAGCCAGCTAATGCGGTGCCCTCTATTGCGCCTGGTCCCGAGCACTCCGCACCTGCAAACCCTGCCCAGCGTGCGCGGCATGGGCAGACCACAGCCGCCGAGTTTCAGCGAACCTTGGACAAGTACCTGGCCCAGGCCACGCCCCGACGTGGCCAGCAGGTGCAGGCGCTGTGCCGGGATGCACTTCGCTGGCCAGCCACCCCAGCGGAGCAGGTGCAAAGCATCCTCGACTATGGCCAGCGGCGCCTTGAGCAAGGCATGAAGGCGTCGTCCCTCAATACCAGCACCAACGCCGTTCTGGCGGTACTTCGCTGCATGCCAGGTTGGGAGGGGATCAAGCTGCCGAAGCTCGACGCCACTGCCAAGATGATTCGTTCTGGTGCTGGCGCCAGAAAGGAGGCCCGCCAGCCGATTCCAGTTGCGATGCTCAAGGCCTGTATCCAGAACATGCAGGAGACGGCTCCTGATGTGGATTGTGCCGCGCTGCTGATTCTGGCTCGTTATGGGTTGCGCCCGTCTGAGCTATTGCGGGAGGGGCCGGAGGCATTGACGGTGCGAGAGGACATCATGGGCGGTAAGGAACTGGTGTTCCAGGCTGGGCTATCCGGCAGGAAGACGGATGCCAGCCGCCGCGACCTTCCTGTGCATGACGATGACGCCCGGCTATTCCGGTTGGTGCTGGCCGAAAGGGGAGAGCCCGCCGACCTGAGCCGTAGGACAGAGCAGCGTGTACGTCGATTGCATGATCTGCTGGGGCGGCGTCTGCCCGCTGGTTACACCCTGTATGGCGTTCGGCATACGGTGGCTGACCTGATGCGACATGCCGGTGCTACTGAGCATGAGGCCGGGGCGATCCTTGGGCACGTCGGTAAGCAGAGCATGACCAGCATCTACGGTGGGAAGTCGGCATTGAAGGCGCAGCGGGAGCTATTGGACAAGGTGCGCCAGTTGCTCGAAAGCCCTGCGGCCTAAATTTGTTGAAGTCGTGCGAGGGGAGGGTCTGACCCGATCACGTACAGAATCCCCCATAGGGGCCTGATGCGCTGCCGGTTGCGCTCCCCGCTTCCTGCGCTACCTTGAAAGGTGTCGCCATGTGGCGATGAGCCATTAGGGAGCATTGGTTATGGCCAACAAACGCGGTAGGGATTCTGGAACCGGGCAGTTTATTCCCGTAGAGGAAGCAAAGCGCCGCCCGAAGACAACTACGGTGGAGACTATCCCCGCACCTGGCAAGGGCGATAAGGGCAAGAAGAAGTAAGCGTGTCACGGAGGTTCGCAAGGGCCTCCGTTATTGGTGCTGTCGGGCTCGTGGCAGGGCTCAAAAGGTGAACCATCCGAGCCATGCTGAGAGAGTTTGCTGGGGCATGGCTCAAAGGTGTTGACTTTCAATTGAGCTAGATCTAATTTATGAGCCATAGATTGCGAGCCACCTGGAGCAAATAGCATGGCCACCATCGGATATGTCCGCGTCAGTACCACGGATCAAAGTGTCGAGGCGCAGCAGCACAGCCTGAGCCAGACCCACCGCATCGACCGCTTCTACGCTGATGAGGGTGTGAGCGGTGCTGTAAAGGCCCTTGAGCGACCACAGTTCAAGGCTATGGCCGAGTACCTCCGCGATGGCGATACACTGGTTGTGGCTGCTGTGGACCGCCTTGGGCGGGATACGATAGACGTGCTCGTAACGGTTGAGTACCTGACGGCTAAAGGTGTGGCAATTGTGAGCAAGCGGGAGGGCTTCGACCTCTCGACCGCGATGGGTAAGGCGATGCTCACCATGCTTGCCGCTGTTGCTGAGTTGGAGCGCTCGAACATCAAGGCCCGGCAAATGGCGGGTATTGAGCGGGCCAAGTCTGAGGGCAAGGCTCTCGGGCGGGTGAAGACAATCGACGACAAGGGTGTGGCCGCGTGGCGCGCTGAGCAGTGCGCAAGCATCAAGGCCACTGCTGAGCACTTCGGCATAAGTATCGCCAGTGTGAAGCGGGCCTGCGCTGCCTGACCCTACCGGCAATGCTGGACGGCCTGATCCTGGCGGCGTACTGTTGCTTCACCACGGATTGTACGGTTGGCGAAGCTCCAGCAAACGGGCTGGGTTGGATCGGTAAGACGCTTGAAGGCCTTCGGGTTGCATAGCGCACGTGAAGGCGAACCGTAGGAAAGGGCAGCGCCGAAGGACTGCCAGGGCGTCAAGGCCAAGCCCGCAAAGCAATGGCCGAGCGGTAGCCTCCCGTGCCTGAGCAGCGTCAGGCGATGCAGGCGTATCACCATGCCGATGAGATAGAGTTCTGCTCGCCTGCACTCCCGGCCTAATCTGCGCAGGATACGCGCCTGGCGGCCTCTCCGGCCCTGCTGGCCTAACTGTCGCCAGCCCTTGTGCCGTAATGCCTGGCCAGGGATATGGCACCTCTGTTCGGTAACTGTCACATACCCCAGTAGAGTAGGTAACCACCTGGCTTGCTCTGCTGGTTCTGTCCGGGACCTACGTGTTTGCGGCGCCTGCCACCCCAAGTGGGCGCCGTGCTTTTTACTAAGCATCGAACACCGTCGCTGTCTGCTCAGACCTGCAAGGGCGCGGACTATCCAGTCCAGTTTCCTTGGCATCTGGTACACCCAGCGCTGCCCGAATACTTACCGTACACATCGAAACACTACCTGTCTGGAGATCTTAAATCTCTAGGCGGGAACGCTTTCGACTTCACGCACACTGTTACCTGATCCCATCGGAGGGACCATGACCCACAACTCCCAGTTGCAGGGCAGGCCAGCGCTCACGGCTGCCCGAATCATCCGCTTTATGCGGCTTAACTATGCCCTTCCTGCACCGAAACCAATCACCACCACAGTGCTCCGCGAGGCGTTCCCCGAGGTGCCACGTAGCAGTCTGATGAGTGCCATTGCAGCGCTCATCCGACGTGCCGGGTTGCAGGCCCGCTATCTGCCGGGAACACATATCCGCGAATACTGCCCCGGCTCTCAAGCCTTCAATGCTTGGCGGATGCTGGACCGCGAGCAGCAAGGGCGGCATGCCTGGACCGAAGCACGGTTGCTGGATGCGCTGAACGAACGCGGGGGCTGCTGATGGCTCGACCACGCAAGATCAACCTCGACCGCCTGGGGCTGGAGTTACTGGCGTCCACTATCGACGGCACCCAGCAACGCTACAAGGATGCGAAGGAAGGGGGCTACCCCGTAGACGCGGCGACCATCAGTGCGTCCGTGTCCCTGCTCAAGCTCATAGAAGCGGCGAAGGCAGCACGCGAAGGCGACAGCGCTGCGGAGCTGGAGAAGCTGCGCCAGCAGTTCAAGGATAAGCGCACGCCGCCTGCAACTCCTGCACTCCCAACACAAATCGAACCTGCCAACCGCGAAGCACTTCTAGCGGAATACGGCTTGGCCGATCCCACCACTTGACCGATGGCCTGGGGCCTTCGACTGGAGGAACCATGACCACGAACTTAGAACGGTTGCAACAGCAGGCTCAAGCTGGCGCTGAGGTGCAGGCAGACGTGCAGCCTTTCGACTACCTATACGCTGTGCGCCTCGTGCGCCAGGCAAACCCCGGCTTAGATGGCCAGGCTCTGCAATCTGCTGTAGACCGTATCAAGGCAATGTATCTGGCCACCGGCACCTATGCTGAGCCGCAGGCTACCGCCCAAAGCATTGTCCGGCGCCACATGGGGAAGGCCCAGGCCCAGCGTCGAGAGATGGCCAAGGAACTGCGTGCTATCGGCTACCGTGGGCGCTATGCCTCGGCGGGCGAGGTGCTGGACCTGATGACCGAAGCCCATGACCGAGCGCTAGAAGATACACGACCATCTGCCCGCGCCATCCTGCGCCAGCAGGTCGGGGAGGATGACGCCTCAAGGCTAGCCACAACCAAAAGCCGCCACCTCAAAAGCGCCATGCAGAAGCTGGCAGACCACCCCACTGCTCGCCTTATGGAGGCCGAAGGAATGCGCACTGCACGCGACGTAAGTGAAATCTGCAAGTCCTCCCTGGCCGGTGGGGTGGCTGCGCTTTATCAGCGTGCCGACGTTGCCAAGCGCCTTGCCGGACTCAACGATACCCAGGCAGAACAAGCCCGAGAGATTGCCGCATTGAAGGCCCGTCTAGTCGCCTTGGAGACCCGCCAGGATGTTGCAGAGTCTGGGGAGCACTGGCATGACGTGGCCAAGCGTATGCGCTCTGAGGGCGCCACCTATGGCTCCATCGCCAAGGCAACGGGCCAAAAGCTGGACACTGTGAAGAAGGTTATCTCGCGTAGCAAGTGATGCTGTTAGGTACAAAGTACCTATAGAAATCGAACCTGTTTTGGGTGGGGACATGTCCCCATCCTGTCCCTACTTTCCCCACACCCACCGCCCAGCGGATGAGCCAAGGCAGCTCAGGCGAAGCCGTGGGCGCTATTCAAGGAGACCACTATGGCCACCAAGTATGACCGTATCGTCAAGGACGACCCCACCGCCAGTATGACCCTCGACCACAAGGCATTGGCCGTCGTCCTGAGCATGATGACCCGCGACAAGGTGCGCGGCCTTTCCCTAACTAAACGCTTGAGCTGGGTGGCCCACGTCCAACGTAACGGCGTGCTGCATCAAAAGGAGTTCCTGTTCGGGGAGAAGGCCCAGGCAATCGCCTGGCTGATTTGCACGCGCGCCCAGCTTCAGCTTGAGGGCAACGACATCAACCAGCGCGGCAGGTGGAAGCGCTCGCCAGGGGTGGCCGCATGATCCACCAGTTGCTCGGTATTCCGCAGTTGCAAGAAACGCCCGAAGCCGAGGCCGCCAGGGCAGATGCTCAAGCCAGGCGCCAGCGTGGCCTCACAGATGCTGACCTAGCCGACCTAGCCGCCTTGTCTGCTCAGTCCTACCAATCCCGTGTCGGCGTGCTGGCTAGCCAGCCTGTCCAGCCAGCGCCCAGCACTGGAAGCGTCGAGCAATTCACATTGGAAGTTGTTGCCGGCAGCAATGCCGCTGCTACTCGCCGCCAGCGTCCAGGCTCCTCACTCGGCATAAACGCCTGACCTGCTGCATTAGCGACCTCGATTCAAACCACGTAGACGAATCCGTACCGGAGAGACCACAAATGACCAAGACCAACAAGCCAGTAATCAACGCAACCGTATCCCCGCGCACCCAGGCCCTGCTTGGCGCGCTCCGCACCGCCATTACCATGGACCGCCTCGACCTACCGGAACTGACCGCGCCCGTCATCCCCGACAACTATGCCGACGTGAAGGCCGGGCTGAGCCGTATGGCTGAGCGCTTCATCGATCCGGCCCGAGCCGAAGGCAAGCGTACTGGCGCTGATGACGTAGCCCGTGAACTCGGCGCTGTGCTCGCCCAGGCTGCCCGTTCCGGCATGCCACTCGCTGATCTGCCCGCCGCCCTGGACTATGATGCCGCCATGGTGCAGTACCGTGGTCAGCAGGCCCATTACCTTAAATCCAGTGATGCCCACGCCGCCCTCCTGGCTGAGTCTGTCCAGACCTGGCTAGCTGATCTGCTGGCGGTGCTGAGCGTCCGTGGTGTGCTTGGCGCTGACGTGGTGCAGGATGCCGCTGCCGCTGGTAACAAGACCATGGCCGCGACCGCCCTGGACCTTGTAGCCCGCGAGAAACTGAACACCGCTGGTGCTTCCGACCTGCCTGTCATGGCTGCCGGTCGTGGCCTGATGGTACTTCTTGCCGCTGGCGTTGATCCCGCTGAACTGGTGCTGACCGACCTGGAAGTGCTGGTGGCGCTGGCGGGGATCGAGATCATCCCGGCTACCTTGCCCGGTGCTGGTCTGTCCGCTGCTGACCTTTCGTTCCGGGCTGGCACGTCGCTGGTGAAGGTGAGTACCCGTGGGGCGGTCCTCTACCGCGAAGCTGAAACCCAAGGTGGCCGTGTCGTCCTGCCCCACAGCGTGCTGGTGGCTGTGAGCCAAACGACCCTGGAGCAGTTGCAGACGGAGGTGGGCGAGCGTCTGGCCCGTACTCCTCACCGTTTCCAGGAGGCGGCAGTAGGCAACAGTTCGCTGGACCGTAGCCGTCGTGTCGTGCACGGTGGTGGCCTCGGCGGCTTCGCGGCAACTATTGGCTAAATAATGGATGGCCCGCCTAGTGCGGGCTAAAGGCCATGCTCGATATCACGCATAAACTCCGACTCCGGTGATAAGGCGCCCATCAGAGCCATACGGGCCGCAGGGCCGATAGCCTTCCTGCCAAACAACCCCGCACGCTTAGGGGTTGCGTAATCCTTCATCAGTGCCCAGAACGCAATCCGTTTGTTTGCATGCTCCCACACCTGCTGCGCTTGGGGTGTAGTTGCTCCGCCATGGTTGAGGGCGTCGTTGTAGATGCCGACCACCAAGCGCAGGTCATTCAGATATTGTTCCTGCTGGTCTGGGCTTTGGAGGCGGAGCGTCGCTGCAACATACTGGGGATCAAACTCCAGGCCGGTGGCCTTGCGCAAATCTTCAAAGAACAAAGGTTCGTCCATGGCAAGCCGCTCATAAGGAATGGTCTGCGCAACGCTAGTCGAGGCGCTTAGAAACCGCCATATCAAAATAGTGGCATGCTCGATAAGGTTGCGGTGCCAGAGCGGGGCACAAGCCCTGTGCACCGGACGTGCCGCGATGAACTGGCAAACGGCTCCAGCCCAATAAAATCAAGGCTTCTGGACTAATTGCCCGGTTCTTCGTTAGAATCTCTGCCCTTTTTTCGTAAACACGCTGTTGCGGATAACGCTATGTCGAGTCTGCAGCAGTGCCTGACGGAGGCGGTCAGCCTGTATAGCTGTCACGCCCGTGGCGACCATGCAAGACACATTACGTATCACCGAAGTCTTTTACTCGTTGCAGGGTGAAACGCGAACGGCTGGCTTGCCCACCGTGTTCGTGCGTTTGACCGGCTGCCCGCTGCGCTGCCAGTACTGCGACAGTGCCTATGCATTCAGTGGCGGCACACTGCGTACCCTCGACGACATTCTCGAGCAGGTCGCGGGTTTTCGTCCGCGCTATGTCTGCGTCACTGGGGGCGAACCGTTGGCTCAGCCCAACGCATTGCCTTTGCTTGAGCGCCTGTGCGATGCGGGCTACGAGGTTTCGCTGGAGACCAGCGGCGCGCTCGACATCTTGCGGGTGGACACGCGGGTCAGTCGCGTGGTCGACCTCAAGACCCCAGGTTCGGAAGAGGTTCACCGTAACCGCTACGAGAACATCGACCACCTGACGAGCAATGATCAGGTCAAGTTCGTCATATGCTCCCGCGAGGACTACGACTGGGCAGTGTCCAAGCTGATCCAGTACAACCTCGAAAGACGGGCAGGTGAAGTCCTGTTCTCGCCCAGCCACCATCAGGTGAGCGCCAGCGACCTGGCCGACTGGATCGTCGCCGACAACCTGCCCGTGCGTTTCCAGCTGCAACTGCACAAGTTGCTGTGGAACGACGAACCGGGCCGCTGATCAAGAGAGTGATGACATGACTGAAAAACGTGCGGTAATCCTGCTGTCTGGCGGCCTGGACTCGGCCACTGTGGTCGCCATGGCCAAGGCCGAGGGCTACAGTTGCTACACCATGAGCTTCGATTACGGCCAGCGCCACCGCGCCGAGCTCAACGCCGCTGCGCGGGTGGCTCGCGATCTGGGGGTGGTCGAGCACAAGGTCATTGGCTTGAATCTCGATGGTATTGGCGGTTCGGCCCTCACCGACAGCAGCATCGATGTGCCTGAAGCACCTACCGAGGGTATTCCGGTCACTTATGTACCGGCGCGCAACACCGTATTCCTGTCGTTGGCGCTGGGCTGGGCGGAAGTGCTGCACGCTCGTGACATCTTCATTGGCGTCAACGCTGTTGATTATTCGGGTTACCCCGATTGTCGCCCGGAGTTCGTCGAGGCCTTCGAGCGCATGGCCAACCTGGCTACCAAGGCGGGGGTGGAAGGGCAGGGGTTCCGCATCCAGGCGCCACTGCAGAACCTGAGCAAGGCGCAAATCGTCGAGGCCGGTATCGCCCGTGGGGTGGACTACAGTCTGACGGTTTCCTGCTATCAGGCAGATGATGATGGCCGCGCCTGTGGCAAATGCGACAGTTGCCGCCTGCGGGCAGAAGGCTTCAAGGCCGCAGGTGTGGCCGATCCGACACGCTATTTTTGAGAAATTTTCGATGGAGTGTTGATTTCCTCTGAGAAATCAGTAATATACGCGCCATCCAACGGGTCGTTAGCTCAGTTGGTAGAGCAGTTGGCTTTTAACCAATTGGTCGTAGGTTCGAATCCTACACGACCCACCATATTCACAGCGGTTCGCATGTATTGAACCACTGTACGAAAAGCCCGCCTTATGGCGGGCTTTTTCGTTTACGTCTCCGTGGTTCATGCCGGGTTCAACCAGCGTGTGCAGATCGTGGGAGCGTGACAACAAGCAAGCCTTGCAAATGACTTTAAAATGTTATGTTATAACTTTTATTGTAATCAGCTTTTTGTCGACACGAGTGCCCCTCCGCCATGGACAGACGCACCTTCCTGCAGCTGCTGTTTGCCGGCTGCACCTTGCCTGTCAGCCGCCTGGTGCTGGCCAATACCGCCGAGCAGGTTCGCGGTGCAGTATTGCGCCAGGCAGCAGAGGGTACGACCCTGCTGCTGGACCTCAGTGGCCCGATACCCGCCCGCACTTTCACCCTCGAAGCGCCACCGCGGCTGGTTCTTGACCTGCAAGGCGCGGGGCTGGCGACTTCGCTTGATGGGCTGGCCCTCAAGGGCACGCCAATCAAGGCAATTCGCAGTGCAGCGACTGCAGACGGCGGCTTGCGCATTGTGCTGGACCTGCGCTCACCGGGGATTTCCGGTGAGCTGCAGACGCTCGCCCGCGGTCGGCAGTTGGCCCTGCGTCTTGGCGGATTGCCAGTTGCGGCCGCAGTGCCGACGGGCAAGGCTGTCGGGAATATGGCGCCGCCGCAGGGGCGTGACCTGCTGATCGTCATCGACGCCGGTCACGGCGGCAAGGATCCAGGTGCTGTCGGCAGTGGCGGCGAGCAGGAAAAGCTCGTCGCACTGGCCATCGCCCGCCTGCTGGCGCGACGCATCGATGCGCAGAAGGGCTTCAAGGCGCGCCTGGTGCGCAATCAGGACGTGTTCATCCCGCTGCGCAAACGTGCCGAAATGGCCCAGCGGCTGAACGCCGACCTGTTCATTTCCGTGCATGCCGACGCCGCGCCGAGGCGCACCGCATCCGGTGCCTCGGTGTTCGCCCTGTCCGAGCATGGTGCCACCTCGACAGTGGCGCGCTGGATGGCACAACGCGAGAACGACGCCGATTTCGTCGGGGTGTCCAGCGTGTTGAAAAAGCCGCCCAAGGACCCGGTGGTGGCAGGCGTGCTGCTGGACATGTCGATGAACGCGACCATCTCCACCAGCCTGGACCTGGGGCATTCGGTGCTGGGCCAGCTCGAAGGCGTGGCCGGTCTGCACCAGGCCCGGGTGGAGCAGGCCGGTTTCGCGGTGCTCAAGTCGCCCAGCGTGCCTTCGATCCTGGTGGAGACTGGCTTCATGTCCAATGCCCGGGATTGCCAGCGGCTGCAGGATCCACGGCATCAGCGCAAGGTCGCCGAGGCGATTTTCGCCGGGCTCGACAAGCACTTTCGCAGGCGTGCACCCGATGGCAGCTACCTGGCCGCGCTTGCCGCGCATCGCCTAGCCGAGGCTGGCGTCCAAGGCTGAAGCTGGCCGCTTCGAGAACGCAGCGGGCTTGCGTATACTGTGCCGCTTCACGGTCCAGGGCTGAGCCTTGCGACCCGCTCACGCATCGCGCACAGAGGCTTGCCAGTACGATGACGCAAGGATGTACTTCCACCACCGAGGCTTCGGCACCGCTGATCTCGGTCGTCGCCCCCTGCTACAACGCCGAGAAGTACCTGGAGGCGGCCCTGGCGAGCATCTTTGCCCAGGACTACCCGAACTTCGAAGTCATCATCGTCGACGACGGCTCCAGCGACCGAAGCGTCGAGATGCTGCGCGCATTGCAATCGACCTACGATTTCACCCTGCTGACCCAGACCAACCAAGGGGTCAGCGGCGCGCTCAATACCGGTCTGCAGCATGCCCGCGGGGTCTATGTCTCGACCCCCGATCTCGACGACATCATGCTGCCGAACTCCCTGAGTGTTCGCGCCGCCTACCTGGATGCCCACCCGAAGGTCGGTTGTGTCGGTGCGTTGATCGTCTACATGGACACCGAAGGCTGTGACATCAAGACGCAGCAACGCACCGAGGTCAAGGTCTTCGATTTCGCCGAGATCCTGCGGGACGCAGTGGTGGTTGGCGCGCCTGGCTCGCTGTACCGGATGGAGGCGATGCGCGCGGCTGATTTCTACGATCCGGCCATCAAGGTCCAGGATTTCCAGATGACCTTGCGCATTGCCGCCCAGGGTTACGAGATCCACGAACTGCCGGTGTGCGTCACCCGCTACCGCCGCCACCCCAACAACCTGTCGCGCAAGTTCAAGGTGCTGCTGGAGGCTGATCTCAAGGCCATCGCGCCCTACCAGCAGTATCCGGGTTATGCCCGTGGGCGCTCGGTGCTGTTGCACAAGGCGCTCAAGTACGCCGTGGTTGCCGACAAGGCCTATGCCTGGGATCTGCTGCGCAGCATTCCCCTGCGCCACTACAACAAGACCACCCTCAAGCGCATCAAGCGCCTGATGTTCCACCGTTGATGCCGATCGAGGAGCGCCTGCCGTGAAATTCTTCAGGAACCTGGCCGAGCGCCGTGAACGCAAGCGTCTGCGGGCGATGGACAAGCTTGAGCGCGTATCTGAAAAAATCCGCATGCGTTATCCACGATACAGTGTTGGCGTGGGCAGTTATGGCGTGCCAGAGGTCACAGAGTTCGGTGAGGAATCTGTGTTGCGTATTGGCAGCTACAGCTCCATTGCCGCTGGCGTGCAGATTCTGCTGGGGGGCGAGCATCGCACCGATTGGGTCAGCAGCTATCCCTTTCCTGCCATGGTTGAAGGGCTGGAAGACATCACCGACTACGATCGCAGCAAGGGCGACGTGGTGATCGGCAGCGACTGCTGGATTTGCACCAACGCGGTGATCCTTTCCGGAGTCACCATTGGTCATGGCGCCATCGTTGCCGCCGGGGCGATGGTCACCCGCGATGTACCGCCGTTTGCCGTGGTCGGCGGCAACCCGTGCAAGTTCATCCGCTGGCGCTTCGACGAGCCGGTGCGCGAAGCCTTGCTGGAGGCGGCCTGGTGGGACTGGCCGATGGAAGAGGTCAAGCAGGTGGCGCGCATGCTCAGCAGCGCTGACCTGGACGCCTTCCTTGGCTACGCCAGAGCCCGTCAGGGCCGCTGAGGCCTCGTCAGTCGGGCGGCAGGTCGCGCAGTTCTGCGGGGCGCCGTTGCTCGGTCGTTGTGGTCTGCTCGGCCGTGTGATCAATGCGCAGCAAGCGCTTGCCCAGCGGCAGCGCCTGCTCGCCGACCAACATTCCCAAAAGCCCGACCAACGCGATGACCGGCGGTGCAGGGGAGCGCACGCCGGTCAGCGAATAGATCAGGCCCACCACCACGCCGATGCCAAGCGATAGCAGATAGGGCTTCATCAGCTCACCCCTGGTGGGCGGCGAACATGCTCTTCACATACTGGATGCCGACCCCGAAGGCGCCGCCGTATTGGCGTGCAACGCCCGTGGTGAGGTCGTAGGTTTCAGTACGCGCCCAGTCACGCTGCAGCTCCAGCAGGTAGGTCAGGGCGGTGATCGGCCGGGCGCCGGCCTGGATCATGCGCTGCACGGCGCGCTCGTGGGCTTCGGCGGTGCAGTCGCCGCAGGCGTCGGTGACCACGTAGACCTCGAAGCCCTGTTCGAGCGCCGACAGTACCGGACCGTTGCAGCATACCGACGTCCATAGCCCGCAGATCACCAGGCGTGGCTTGCCCACGGCGTTGATCCGGGCGACGAACTGCTCGTCTTCCCAGGCGTTGGACGTGGTGCGGTCGATGATTGCAGCCTCCGGAAAGGCCCTGCTGACCTCCTCGAACAGCGGGCCGGCGAACGACTCGCGGGAAATCGTCGAGATGATCGTCGGTACGCCAAAGCCCTTGGCCGTTTCGGCGAGGATGCCGGTATTGGCGCGCAGGTTGGTGATGTCGATCGACTTGGTGTTGAAGGCCATCTGTGACTGGTGATCGATCAGCACCAGGGCGTGGTCATCGGGGCTGAGCAGTGAGCGGGCGGGCTTGGCGGTAGCGTTGATAGTCATGGCGGGATCCTTCTGGCAGCAGGCTGCATGAGTACGTCGAAAGATCGGGAGGGCAGGGCCCCCTCGACGCCAGCGAGTCTAGAGCGCCATCTGCGCGAGCAGTGTGCATGCATGCACGGACGCTCGCGCAAGGGTGCACGGGGCTTCAGTCGAATCGCCCGCAGCCTTCGATGAAATCGCGCCGGGCGATGATGGCCTCGGCGCAATGCTGCATGAACGCGTGCACCCTGCCGGACTTGCGGATATCGGGATGGGTGAGGATCCACAGCTCATCGTAGACCTCCGGCTGCACCGGGCTCAGGCGCACCAGACCTGGCTGCAGGTCGCCATGCATGCAGGGAAGAAGGCCCACACCGATTCCTGCCGCGATGGCCGCGGCGACGCCTGCGACCGAGTCGCTGCGGTAGATCACCTGTTCGGCGGCCACGGTCTGCTCGACGAAATCGAACGCCCGCAGGCCCGACAATCCCTTGCCGTAGGAGACCCAGGGCATCCCCGCCAGTTCACGAGGCTGCGGCATCGGCAGTGGCTGTACAGGTTTGCGGCCATAGACCGCCCAGGCAATGGTTGCGACCTTGCGCCCGAACAGGTTTTCCGGTGGTGCGAGAGTGGCGGGAAAGGCGATATCGGACTCGCCCCTGGCCAGGTTCAGCGCAGAGTTGCCGACGCTCACCTCGATGCGGATCTGTGGGTTGGCGGTCTGGAAGCGGGCGACGATGGGGGTGAGGAAGTCCAGCAGCAGCGCATCGCTGGTGGTCATGCGCAGCTCGCCTTTAAGTCCTCGGGCGTGACCAGAGACGCGGCGGGCGACGCTGAGAATCTCCAGCTCAAGACGGCCAGCCAGGGCCACCAGTTCGCTGCCGGCATCCGTTGCGACATAGCCGCTGCGACGGCGGTCGAACAGGCATACGCCCAGACAGGTTTCCAGCGCTGTCAGGCGTCTGGAGACAGTGGAGTGGTTGACCTGCAGGGCAGTGGCGGCGGCCACCAGGTTACCGTGATCGGCAATGGCCTTGACGATGCGCAGGTCATCCCAGCAAAGCGTTTGCAACGGGTCGTTCATGGGCTCTTTGGCTCGGCTGAGGCGGCTTTGCCCGCAGAGTAGGCCCAGGCCCGCTACCGGGCAAGCCTACCGGCGTTAGGTCAGCTCGGCTCCGCTCCGCCTGTATCCGCGCCCTGGTCAGCGTTCGATCGAGCGACTCCAGCGCGCGTTCCACTGTGGCCGCTGCTGGTTGACCTCGTCCCAGTTCACCACCACGGCGCTCTGCTGGTACTGCTGCATCGCCTCGACCTGGCCGCGCGTGCGCTCGGTGGTCGGGGTCGTGGGGTTGGACGGAATCTGGTCGCCTTCCTCCAGCGCCGGGGCCTGGGCCGCAGGCGTCAGCAGGTAGGCGGCGAGCTTCTGCGCCAGCTCCGGCTGGTCGTTGTTGGCTACCACGCATTCGGCGAAATTCAGCACCACCGCTCCTTCCTTGGGCTGGGCGTAGGCCACCGGGATGCCCTTGGCCTGCAGGGTGGTGACCTGGGTGGGCGTCAGCGGGAACAGCGCGGCTTCGTCGGTCTGCACCATCTCGGAGATCTTCGCCGAACTGGCGATGTACTCCAGCACGTTTGGCCCGACCTGCTTGGGCCAGGCCTTGAAGCCCGGTTCGACGTTGCTTTCGTCTCCGCCCTGCAAACGGTTGTACATCAGGAAGCCATGCAGGCCGAAGGTCGAGGAGGCCAGCGACTGGAACACCAGTTTGTCCTTGAAGCGCGGGTCTTGCAGGTCGCCCCACGAGGTAGGTGCTGCCCAGCTGTTCTTCTCGAACAGCCGAGTGTTGTAGGCCAGCCCCGTGACCCCGAGGCTGACAGCTACGGCTTCTTCCTTGATACGTGCCTTCTGCGGAATCTGCGACAAGGCCTCGCTGGGCTGCAGCTTGCTGCACAGCCCCATCGAGATGGCCCGGTACATGATGCCGTCGTCGAGCATCACCACATGCATCTGCGGCTTCTTGCTGTTGGCCTGGACCTTGGCCAAATGGTCGGCCGAAGTACCGGGCACGATCACCACCTTGACGTTGTTCGCCTGCTCGAAGGCCGGCAGCACCTTGTCGGCGTAGGTACGCTCCATGGTGCCGCCGTTCATGCCCAGGTACAGGGTCGGGGTGGCGGCCTGCAGCGTGGGGCTGGCGGCGAGCATAGCCAGTGACAGGCAGGACAAGCCGGTGCCGAGAATACGTTTGACGTGCTTCATGAAAGCGACCTTCCTCTTAGTGGTTACAGGCCAGGTCGTGACGGACCTGGAAACGACGGATGGAAAATGCCTCGATCGGCTGGCGGCTGGCGCCGTCGCAGACCAGCTCGGCCAGCGCCTCGCCGACTGCCGGGCCGATCTGGAAGCCTGCACCGGCAAAGCCGAAGCCATGCAGCAGACCGGGTTGGGTGGTGCTGGCGCCGATCACCGGCTCGTGGTCGGGCAGGTAGCCCTCGGTGCCGCTCCAGGTGCGGATCGCCTGGGCACCGGCCAGAAACGGGTAGAGGTCGACGGCGTTGCGCAGGATCGCCAGCACCGCCGATTGCCCTGGGCGGGCGCGGTAGGCGTCCAGGGCGAAGCCACGCCCACCACCGAGCACGCAATTGCCGCGGGCGACCTGGCGGGCATAGATGCCGCCGCCCTCGACACCGGTGCTGGCATTCATCACCCAGGGCAAGGGTTCGGTGACCAGCATCGCCGGGTGGCCAGACTCCATCGGTACCGGCTCGCCGAACTGCGCCGCCAGGTCGGCGGCCCAGGCACCGGCACAATTGAGTAGCCACGGCGCGCGCAGGCGCAGACCGCTCTGGGTGTGCAGGATGAAGCGCTGGCCATCGTGCTCGACACGGCTGTCGCCGGCCTGCTCGATGACCCGTGCGCCTTTCTGGCGGGCGGCGCGGGCGAATGCGGGGGAGACCAGGCGCGGGTTGGCGTGGCCATCGTCGGCGCAGTACGAAGCGCCGACGGCGATCTCGCCGACCCAGGGGTAGCGGGCGCGCAAGGTGGTGCGGTCGAGTAGTTGCAGGTCCAGGCCGTGGTCGCGGCTGGCCGCTTCATAGCGTTGCAGCGCGACGAAGTCGGCCTCGCTGCGCGCCAGTTTCAGGTGCCCGGAGCGCAAGTATTCGCCATCGATGCCGATCAGCGCAGGCAGTTCGCCCCAGATCTGGTGTGCCCGCTGCGACAATGGCAATTGTGCCAGGCTGCGCCCCTGGCGGCGCACACCGCCGTAGTTGACGCCGCTGGACTGGGCGCCGCAGAAGCCGCGTTCCAGCAAGGTCAGCGAACGGCCACGTCGGGCCAGGGCAAGCGCTGCCGAGGCGCCAACGATACCGGCCCCCATGACGATCACCTCCGAGTCGATCCACGGGCTCATGCGTCATGCTCCACGCCGAAGGGCAGGGGTTTGATCGGTGCCTGGGCGCGCAGGCGGCCGACCTCGTGCAGGGCCTTGCCACTGCAACTGGCGATGATTTCCGCAGCTGCCGCGCCGCACATGCGGCCCTGGCAGCGGCCCATGCCGACCCGGCAGTGAGCCTTGACCCGGTTGATCTCCCAGTGGCCTTCGCCGACCACGGCGCGCAACTCACCGACGCTGATCTCTTCGCAGCGGCACACCACCAGATCGTCCGCTGCCTGTTCGGCCCAACGCTCGGGGAAGGGAAAGGCGGCTTCCAGCCCTTCACGGAAACGGCCAATGCGTGTCAGGCGTTTTTCCAGGGTGCGGCAGCGCTGGAGATCGACGCTTTGGCCGAGGTCCTGCAGCAGCGCCAGGGCGGCGCGTTCGCCTGCCATCTCGGCGGCGTCGGCGCCCATGATCCCGGCGCCGTCGCCGGCCAGGTAGACATCATGCTGGCTGCTGCGCCCGGCCTCGTCGCGGCGCGGCAACCAGGCGCGGTTGAGCGAATTCCAGTCGAATGCACAGCCGAGCAGGTCGGCCAGTTGCGTTTCGCTGCGCAGCGCATGGGCGAAGGCCAGCGCATCGCATTCGGTGTCATGAAGCTGGTCGCCCTTGCGCCATATTGCTCGTTGCACCTGTTGCCCGCCTTCGATGCGTTCCAGCGTCGCGCCTTGGTGCACCGGCACGCCATGGGCGCTGAGCCAGGCGCGGTAGTACAGGCCCTTGCCCAGGGTTGCCGGTTGCTCCAGCAGTTCAGGCAGGGCGCGGCACTGGGCGCTGAAGGGCGCGCTGTCGAGCACGCCGAGGACCTTGGCACCGGCCTTGGCGTACTGGTAGGCCACCAGGTAAAGCAATGGCCCGCTGCCGCAAAACAGCACGCGCTCGCCAATGGCGCAGCCCTGATGCTTGAGCGCGATCTGCGCAGCCCCCAGGGTGTAGACCCCAGGCAGCGTCCAGCCCGGCACCGGCAGCACCCGATCGGTGGCGCCAGTGGCGATGATCAGGCGCTGGTAGGGCAGGTGCGCGGCATGGCCGTCGCGCAGGGTGTCCAGGGCGCCGTGTTCGGCGTTCCACACCAGGGTGCCGGGGCGATAGTCGATGTGCCCGGCGAGTTGTTCGAGGGTCTGGTGCAGCGCGCTGGCCTTGCGAGCCTCGAAGCCGTAGAGCTGGCGCGCCGGTCGCGTGAAGTTGGCCGGTTGGCGACGATAGATCTGCCCGCCGCCCTGGCTGGCTTCGTCGATCAGAACCGGACGCACACCGTGCTCCACCAGCGTCTGCGCGGCACGGATCCCGGCGGGGCCGGCTCCGACGATCACTACGGCGCTCATGGCCGGCGCCCCGGTTCGCGCAGCACCTGCTGGCCGGCTTCCAGCGCGGTGGCGCAGGCGCGGACGCGGCGGCCATCACCCAACCGCACCCAGCAGTCCTGGCAGGCACCCATCAGGCAGAACCCGGCGCGCGGCTCGGCGCTGAAGTCGCTGCCGCGCAGGTGTGCACCGCTGGTCAACACGGCGGTCAGCAGGGTGTCGCCGAGCAAGCCACTGGCCGGCTCGCCGTCGAGGGTGAATTCCAGCACCGGGCGCTGGCGCTCGGCGAGGCGTTTGAACAAGGCCATGTCAGTGTTTCCCTACCAGGACCCGATCCAGGCCATAGACCCGGTCGAGCAGAATCATGGTCACCGCCGTCAGGGCGATCACCAGGGCCGACACCGCAGCCATCATCGGATCGATGGATTCGGTGGCGTAGACGTACATCTTCACCGGCAGGGTCTGAGTGGCCGGCGAGGTGACGAAGATCGACAGGGTCACCTCATCGAAGCTGTTGATGAACGCCAGCAGCCAGCCGCCGGCGATACCGGGCAGGATCATCGGCAGGGTGATCTTGCGAAACAGCGTGAAGCGGCTTGCACCCAGCGATTCGGCGGCCTGCTCGGCGCTGCGGTCGACGCCGATGGCGGCGGCGATCACCAGGCGCAGCACGTACGGCGTGATCACCACTGTGTGCGCCAGCACCAGCCAGGTGAAGCTGCCGTTGACCCCGAGCAGGGCGAACAGGCGCAGCAGCGCCACCCCCAGCACCAGGTGCGGAATGATGATCGGCGACAGGAACAGCACATTGAGAAAGTCGCGCCCCGGGAACTGCAGGCGCGTGATCGCAAGCCCTGCCGGCACCGCGATCAGCGTCGCCAGGCTGGCGGCAAGGAACGCCAGTTGCAGGCTGTTGTTGAAGGCTTCGAGGAAGTCGGCGCGCTCGAACACCGCTTCGAACCAGCGCAGCGAGAACCCCGCCGTGGGCAGGCTCAAGGTGTTTTCCGGGGTGAATGCCACCAGGCACACCACCACCAGCGGTGCGAGCATGAAGACCACCACCAGGCTGTGGAAGGTCAGGGCCAGAGGACCGTTCTTGGACATGAGTTACCCCAGCGATTTCTTGTAGCGGCGTTCGATCATGCGGTTCCACGACAGCATGATCAGCAGGTTGACCAGCAGCAGGGCGATGGCGATGGCCGCGCCCATGGGCCAGTTCAGGTCGGCCAGGTACTGGTCGTAGACCAGCGTGGCGACCATCTTCAGTCGACGGCCACCGAGCAGGCCGGGGATGGCGAAGGAGCTGGCGGCCAGGCCGAAGACGATCAGCGTGCCGGACAGCACCCCTGGCATCACCTGCGGCAGCACCACCAGGCGCATGACCTTGGCTTGGCTGGCCCCCAGTGACAGCGCGGCCTGTTCGGCGGCCGGGTCGAGCTTCTGCAGGCTGGTCCAGACCGGGATGATCATGAACGGCAGCATTACGTGGACCAGCGCGATGATCACCGCGAACGGGGTGTACAACAGCTTCATCGGCGCGCCACCCAGGGCCTGGATGGCGTGGTTGACCAGCCCATCGGCGCCCAGCAACAGGCTCCAGCCGAAGGCACGCACCACCACCGAGATCAGCAGCGGGGTGAGGATCACCACCAGGAAGATCGAGCGCCACGGGCTGCCCATGCGGCTGAGGATGTAGGCCTCGGGTACACCGATCACCACGCACAGCAGGGTGACCAGGGCGCTGATCCAGAAGGTGCGCCAGAAGATTTCGAGGAAGTAGCTGTCGCCGAGCAGGGCCAGGTAGTGCTCGAAGGTCCAGTGGTCGGCACGGATGCCGACTTCGTAGTCGAACACATTGAACGACAGCACCAGGGTCAGCAGCAGCGGCACGATCAGCAGTGCGGCGAACAGTGCCAGCGCTGGTGCCGACAGCAGGTAGCCGCGCAGGTCACGGTGTTGCCTGGCGCAGGTGGCGGGGGCAGGCACGGCGCTGGTCATGCGCTCACCTCTTCGGCAGCGAGCACCCGCAGCAGCTCGGGCTGCCAGTCCAGGCCAACATCGACACCTTCGCCCAGCGGGGCGCTGCCATCGTTGCGACGCACCACGGTCAGCTCGCCCAGCGGCGTACCGATGCGGTACAGCCATTGGCTGCCAAGGAAGTAGCGGGTCAGGATGCGGCCTTGCAGGCGACCAACACCGTTGTCGAGCAGGTCGATCTTTTCCGGGCGCAGGCTCAGGGTCAGGCTGGCGTCGCGGCAGTGGTGCACCTGCGGCAGGCCTGCGCCGTCCAGCTCGCCGGGCAACAGGTTGGCCTTGCCGACGAAGTCGGAGATGAAGCGGGTGCGCGGGTGTTCGTAGAGGCGATATGGCTCGTCGACCTGGGTGACGCGTCCGGCCTGCATCACCACCACGCGGTCGCTGATCGACAGGGCTTCGGCCTGGTCGTGGGTGACCATCAGCGTGGTGATGCCGACTTCGCTCTGGATCCTGCGGATCTCGAACTGCATCTCCTCGCGCAGGTTGGCGTCGAGGTTCGACAGTGGCTCGTCGAGCAGCAGCACCGGTGGCTCGATCACCAGCGCCCGGGCCAGGGCCACGCGCTGGCGCTGGCCACCGGACAGTTCGCGTGGGTAGCGTTCGGCGTACCGGTCCAGGCGCACCAGTGTCAGTACCTCGGTCACCTTGCGGCGAATCTCGGCTTCAGGCTGCTTGCGCATGCGCAGGCCGAAGGCGACGTTGTCGGCCACGGTCATGTGCGGGAACAGGGCGTAACTCTGGAACACCACGCCCAGGCCACGACTGCTGGGCTTGGTGTGGGTGATGTCGCGTCCGTCGAGCAGGATGCGGCCGCTGCTGACGTCGACGAAGCCGGCGATCATCTGCAGGGTGGTGGTCTTGCCGCAGCCTGAAGGCCCGAGCAAGGAAACGAACTCGCCTTGTTCGATGGCGAGGTTGGTGGCGACCACGGCGTCGATCGCGCCGTAGCGTTTGCAAAGATTGTCCAGCTGCAGAAAGGCCATGACTGCGTTCCACCTGTCTTTTGTCGCGTGTCGGGCACGCTTGTTGTTGGGGCAGATGCAAGGAGGCAAATCGAGGACCGATGAATACTCACAAGGCCACCGGTGTGTTGTTCGATTTGTCCCGGTGGACGCAGAGTAGGCGCAAGCCTAGGATGGCCTCAATGGCGAATTTCACTGAGTCGAGTACTATTTTCAGTTTTATTCGTTCAGTGAAATTCAGATAAGGAAAATCACAAATTGAATTCCGATAAACGAAATCAGGAAGAGCCAGGCGTCAGTGTGGTCTCGCGTTTGTTCGCGGTATTGAGGGTGTTGGGCGAGGCGCCGGTGGAGGGCATGCGGGTGATCGAGCTGGCCGAGCAGGTGGGCCTGTCCCAGCCAACCGTGCACCGGCTGGTGCGCAGCCTGGTGGATGAAGGCATGGTCGAGCAGGAGGCGCGCAGCAAGCGTTATCGCCTGAGCCTGGCGTTCTTTGCCCTGGCGGCGCGGGCAGGCAACAGCGGTAACCTGCGCGATCTGGTGCGACCCAGCTTGCTGCGCCTGTCGGCTTCGCTGGGTGACTCGCTGTTTCTGCTGGCGCGCAGCGGCTTCGATGCAGTGTGTCTGGATCGCAGCGAAGGGCCGTATCCGATCCGTACCTTCACCGGCGATATCGGTGGGCGTGTGGCGCTGGGCGTGGGGCAGGGGAGCCTGGCGATCCTGGCGTTCCTGCCGGAGGAGGAGCGCGAGGCGGTGATTCGCAACAACCTGCCGCGGCTACGGGATTTCCATCTGTACGACGAGGTGTTCCTGCGCGCGGAGGTGGAGAACGTGCGGCGCCAGGGGTATGCCGCGCGCAACACCGGCGTGTTGCCAGGCATGGCCGGGCTGGCGGTGCCGATCCTCGATGGCAATGGCCATGCCGTGGCGGCGTTGAGCGTGGCGACCATCAGCGACCGGCTGGGGCCGGAGCGCCTGCCGATGGTGGTCGAGTTGCTCAAGCGCGAAACGGCGGCGATCGGGCCGAGGATCAATCCGTTCGACCCGACCCTGCGGCATCCTTCGCGAGTGTTTGGGGAGTGAACACCGCAGTAGCGCCGATCAGGTCCTGAACTGTTCCATCAGCGCCTGCTGTTGATTGGCCAGCCGGTTGAGCGCCTGGCTGATCCGCGCCGACTCTTCGGCCTGCCCTGACAACGACTCGGTCACATCGCGAATACCCGCCACGTTGCGGTTCACCTCTTCGGCCACCGCGCTCTGTTCCTCGGCCGCCGAGGCGATCTGCAGGTTCATGTCGCTGATCACCGCCACCGCCTCGCCGATCCGTTGCAGCGCTGGCAGCGCCTGGTCCATGCGCTGGGCATTGTCCTGGGCCTGGCGTTGGCCGGCCTGCATGGCATCGACCACATCCCGCGTGCCTTGCTGCAAGCCTTCGATCACCACGCGGATCTCCTCCACCGACACCTGGGTGCGCTGGGCCAGGTTGCGCACCTCGTCGGCGACCACGGCAAAACCGCGCCCGGCTTCGCCTGCACGGGCGGCCTCGATGGCGGCGTTGAGCGCCAGCAGGTTGGTCTGCTCGGCGATGGCGCGGATCACCTCCAGTACAGAGCCGATCTGCTCGCTGCGCCCGGCCAGCGAACGGGCTTCGTCCACGGCCGCATCCATGCCCGCGGCCAGGTTGGCGATGGTCTGGCGGGTGCTGGCGATCAGTTGCAGGCCCTCCTGGCTGGCCTGGTCGGCACCCCGCGCCGCCTCGGCAGCCTGCGAAGCGTTGTGGGCGACATCCTGCGCCGTGGCGCTCATCTCGTTGGCGGCGGTGGCCACCTGCTCGATCTCGCGATGTTGCAACTGCATGCCGGCACTGGTCTGGCTGGCGATGGCGGCCGACTGGTCAGCCGTGCCGCGTGCTTCGTGCAGCGACGCCTTGACCTGGGCGATCACCGGCTGGAGCTTGTCGAGGAAGCGGTTGAACCAGCCTGTCAGTTGGCCCAGTTCGTCGTCGCGGGCGTAGTCCAGGCGACGGGTCAGATCGCCCTCGCCGCTGGCGATATCGCGCAAGCGTTCGGCCACGGCAAGGATCGGCCGTGTTACGCCGCGCGCGGTCAGCCACACCAGCAGCAGGCCAAACACGGCGGCGACCAGGCCGATCAGCAGGCTGCTGAGGTTTGCCTGCTGGTTGTGTGCGTCCAGGCGCTGGTTGACCGCCACGGCAGGGGCGCGCAGCACCGCTTCCGGCACTTCCAGCAGCACCTGCCATGGCGCGGCGTCGGGGATCGGTGCGAACGGGTGGGCAACGCGCAGCATCCCGCCTTCCTGGCGCTCGACCGGCTGGCCGGCACGCATCGGTGCCAGCAGTTCGCGTACCGCCTCACCCAGCGCCTGCTCCAGGGGCTTGCTCAACTGGCTGGCGTCCTGGCTGTGTCCGGCCAGCAGGCCGACAGGGCTGACGATGCTGACCTGGCCCTGGCCTTCGAACAGCTCCTGTCGCCCGGCCAGGCTCAGTTGCTGCAGGTTGTCCAGGCCAATGTCCAGGCCGAGCACGCCGATCACCTTGCCGTTTTCCAGCAATGGCAGCGCGATGCTGGTCATCAGTACCTGACGGCCGTTGACTTCGTCGAAGTACGGGTCGAGCACACAGGCCTTGGCCGTTTCCAGCGGGCAGGTCAGCCAGCGGTTGTAGGCTGAGCCGTTGGCGCCGATGCTGGTGTCGGCCAGCATCGATTCGGGCATCGCTTCGGAGGCGACCTCGCCGGAGTCTTCGCGTGACCAGTACAGCGAGAAGCGCCCTTGCTCGTTGCTGCCCAACTCGGCCTGCCCCCTGAAACGCGCGTCCTGATGCTCCAGAGCGTCCGGTTGAAATACCAGGTAGAGGCCGATCAGGTCGGGGTTGCCTGCCAGCGCGGCACCGGCTTCCTTGACCAGGTCGCTGCGCAATTGGTCACCGCCGCGTGCCCTGAGCACCTGCACCAGGCGGGCGAAACCGTTGCCGTACTGATAGGCGTCCATGAAATAGCGCTGGATGCGCAGCGACTGGGTCTCGGCGTGGGCCTGCAGGCGTAGCCGTGCGCTCTGGTCGAGCAACTCGGTGTTGGCAGTGAACACCTGTTCGGCGCTGCGCCGGGACTGGATCAGCGAAGTGGCTACCAGCAAGGCGACCACCGCCAGCAGACACAGGCCGGCAAGCAGGGTGATTTTCCACTGGATGGAGAGACGGCGCAGCGACATGGAGCTTTTCCTTCTCGATCAAGACAACGCCCGCGTTCAGGCGCGGGCGTTGTCGGCAGGATGGGTCATTCGGCCACGTAGCTTGGCGGGGCGACGCGGAACGCCTTGGTCAGCCAGGCCAGGTACAGCACGCCGCACAAGGCCCAGGCGCCGCCGAACGCCAGCGAGTGCTCGTCCAGGTCGATCCACAGTACGGCGATGATGCAAAAGCCTATCGTCGGCAGCACCAGATACTTGAGGTTGTTGGTCAGGCCCTTGTTGCGCCGCTCGCGAACATAGCAATGGTTGATGACCGACAGGTTGACGAAGCTGAAGGCCATCAGTGCGCCGAAGTTGATCACCGAGGTGGCGGTCACGAGGTCGAAGAAGATCGCCGACAGGGCGACCACACCCACCACCACGATGTTCAGCACCGGTGTGCGATAGCGCGGGTGCAGACGGGCGAACAGGCGGGCCGGGATCACTTTGTCGCGGCCCATCACGAACAGCAGGCGGGACACGCTCGCCTGGGACGCCAGGCCCGAGGCGATGGTGTTGATCACCGTGCAGGCGATGAATACCGACTGGAACAGCTTGCCACCGACGTACAGGGCGATTTCCGGCAGGGCGGCTTCATGATCCTGGAAGCGGTCCATGGTCGGAAAGTACGCCTGGATGAAGAACGACATGACTATGAACACCACGCCGCCGATCAGGGCGATCAGGAAGATCGCGCGCGGGATGGTGCGCGCCGGGTCGCGGGTTTCTTCTGACAGGCAGGTGACGGCGTCGAAGCCCAGGAACGAGAAGCACAGGATGGTTGCGCCGGCGACCAGTGCACTGAACTGCGTCTGTTCATCGGCGAACGGCATCAACGTCCAGGCCGTGCCCAGCCCTTCGCCCTGGTGCAGGCCGCGCACGCAGAGGTAGACGAACACGGCCATGATCGCGATCTGCACCGCCACGAACAGGGTATTGAAGTTGGCCACCAGGTTGATGCTGCGCATGTTGACCAGGCTGATCAGGGTGACGAAGGCCACCACCCACACCCATGCCGGCACCTCGGGGAACATCGCCGACAGGTACAGCTTGGCCAACAGGGCGTTGACCATCGGCAGCAACAGGTAGTCGAGCAGCGACGACCAGCCGACCAGGAAACCTATGTGCGGGTTGATCGCACGTTGCGTGTAGGTGTAGGCCGATCCCGACTCCGGGAAACGCCGCACCAGCGTGCCGTAGCTCACGGCGGTGAACAGGATGCCCAGCAGGGCCAGGATGTAGGCGCTGGGCACGTGACCGGCGGTGATGCCGGAGACGATGCCGAAGGTATCGAAGACGGTCATTGGCGCGATGTACGCCAGGCCGATGATCACAACCTGCCAGAGGCGCAGGGACTTGCGAAACTGCTCGTGACGGCTGGCAGGGTGCTCAGGCTGCATGCTGGCACTCCCGGCGATGACGGGACGAGGCGGGCGACGGGCACGGCAAGGTCGGGCGGATGAGCTCCATGTTGTTCACCTTTTATAGCGGAGCGAAGGTTCGCGCGTGGGCGCGGGAGTCAGTACGGGCGAGGCCGGCGAAACGGCGGCGCCTGGGGGCAGGGGCGGACAGGCATGATGGCGGCGCGGTCTTTTTTTTGGTGTGTAGGGCGCGGAGCAAGGTGGGGAAAATAAAAGACGATTGGACGGTTGGGTGTCAAGTTAAACATGACAGATTGATATATTTTCAGGTTTTTATCGGCTTTTTATCCACTCTTAAACCCTGTTATATGATTTTTACAGTAAAAACCAGATTTTTGTGTTCGTAAAATTTTACGATCTTTGTAGTGGGTCATGCCTCTTGTAGCGGTTTGATCAGTGAGGACAGATGTGCTCTGTGCAGCTGTCACCTGTCGGCAGTTGTAGGACGCGTCGCAAGTGCAGGAAAATCTCCCGGGCGAACACCGCGGCCGGCAAGCGACAGTGCTACGCTTGGCACCCCCGGTCGCGTGCTTCGCGCCACCATCAGCCCTATGGACAGCAATCGGTTCTATTCATGAAGAAATCAGTAGGCATCCTTTCCGGCCTGGCCGTCGCCATCGCCGTCGTCACCACTGCCGGTGCCTGGTACACCGGCAAACAGCTGCCGACGGAACTGGAGCAGTCCATCGCCCGCGGCAACGCGGAGTTGCAGAAGGCGCTGGTCGGTACGGGTGGCACCATGACCATCGAGTTGGTCTCGCTTGACCAGCACCTGTTCACCAGCGACGCGCAGTACCGGCTCAAGGCCAACGACCTGCGCCTCGGCGAGGGTGAGCCGGTGAGCTTCGAGGTCGGTGTGATCGACCATATCGAGCATGGCCCTTTCCCTTGGTCGCGGGTCAAGGCGCTCAAGCTGCTGCCGGTGATGGCGGTCAGCAACAGCCAGTTGCAGAAGGATGACGGCACCGCATCGTGGTTCGCCGCTGCAGGCGACACGTCGCCGGTGGTTGGTCAGGTCAGCCTGGGCTATGGCGGTGGCGTCGAGAGCGACATCCGGCTGGCGCCGGTGAAGCTGGACGAAGGTGATGGCAATGTCCTCGACTTCGCGGGCATGCAACTGGTGCTCAAAGGGGATCGTGAAGGCAAGGCGGTGGAAATCCACGGCAATGCCGAGCGCCTGGACATGACCCTGGTCGGTGATGATCATCCACCGGTCAAGTTGCAGTTCAACGGCTTCAAGATCGGTGGCGAGCTGACCAGTACCGGCCACGACATG
This sequence comes from Pseudomonas sp. S44, assembly GCF_016624805.1. NCBI lineage: Bacteria > Pseudomonadati > Pseudomonadota > Gammaproteobacteria > Pseudomonadales > Pseudomonadaceae > Pseudomonas > Pseudomonas sp. S44. The sequence continues at coordinate 128,913 of NZ_JACVTY010000007.1, read as the reverse complement.
ATCTATGTCGGCCACCTGAACCTGCTGCTGGCCGATCTGCAAGCCACGCTCGGACCGAAGCAGGACGTGCTGGTGCTCAAGGGGCTGGAGCAGAACAGCCTGTACAGCGCCGAGGGCCAGGACAAGCTGGGTGGGCGCCTGGAGTACAAGGTGTCCGACATCACCTACGCCGGTCGCGCAGTGGGCAGCGGGCAGATGGTGCTGAGCATGAAGTCGGTGAACATGCCGGCCACTCAGGCACTGCTGGAGTGGTACCAGACCAAGGCGCCCGAGCTGCAGGAGGCCGCTGCCCGCGGCGAGGCGGTGCCGTCGCTGAACATGAGCCCCGAGGAGACCGCCAAGGTCCAGGGCGACCTGCAGAAATTGCTGGCCGACAAGCCGCAACTGGCGGTGGAAGACCTGTCGTTCAAGACGGCCAATGGCCAGAGCCACTTCAACCTGTCGCTGGACTTCGCCAATCCGACCTCCTTCGACCTGCCGCCGGACCGGTTCGCCAAGCAGCTGATCACGCGCCTGCAGGGCAAGCTGTCGGTGTCCAAGCCAATGGTCGTGGATCTGGTGACGTTGCAAGCGTTGCTCGATGGCCAGAATGATCCTCAGGCCATTGCCCAGCAAGCCGGTCAGGCAGGCAACATGTTCGGCGTGATGGCGCTGCAGAGTGGGATGGCGCTGGAAGAGGGCAGCGATATCGTGTCGAAGCTGAACTATGCCGATGGGATGGTCGACTTCAACGGCAAGAAGATGACTGTCGAAGAGTTTGCCATGCTGATGAGCATGCACCTGGCAGCCTTGTCGCCGCAGGGCTGACGATTCCCGAGAGGGCTTCGCGGGTAGGCCCGTTCCTGCAGTGTCAATGCACCTGTGGGGACGGGTTCCTCCGTGAACGCCCCATCCCTTTCAAAAACCCTTTTGCATTCCCCCGATTGCCTGTAGCCTTCGCCGTCCGATAATAATCCGCGCCCGCAGATGGGCCGCGATGGCCCGCCACTGCCGGCCATCCGGCACCATTAGCCGATCTGCCAGGGCCGGGTGGTACACTCGACTGACGCGCACGCAGGTCCAGCGATCATGACCCAGATTTCCGAACGTCTCCTGGTTCAAGCCCACCTTGACGCCAAGCAGCCCCATCCGCTGACGCCCGCGCAGGAGGCCGATTACCGTGCGGCCATCGCTGCCGAGCTCAAGGCACAGAACGCGGTTCTGGTTGCCCACTTCTACTGCGATCCGGTGATCCAGGCCCTGGCCGAGGAGACCGGTGGTTGCGTTTCCGACTCCCTCGAAATGGCCCGCTTCGGCAAGAACCATCCGGCTGACACCGTGGTGGTCGCTGGTGTGCGTTTCATGGGCGAGACCGCGAAGATCCTTACCCCGGAAAAGCGCATCCTGATGCCGACCCTGGAAGCTACCTGCTCCCTTGACCTGGGCTGCCCGGTAGAGGAGTTCTCGGCGTTCTGCGACCAGCACCCGGAGCGTACCGTGGTGGTTTATGCCAACACCTCGGCGGCGGTAAAGGCGCGTGCCGACTGGGTGGTGACTTCCAGCTGCGCGCTGGAGATCGTCGAGACCCTGATGGATAACGGCGAGACCATCATCTGGGGCCCGGACCAGCACCTGGGCCGTTACATCCAGAAGAAAACCGGCGCCGACATGTTGCTGTGGGATGGTGCCTGCATCGTTCACGAAGAGTTCAAGTCGCGCCAGTTGGCCGACATGAAGGCGTTGTATCCGGATGCCGCGATCCTGGTGCACCCGGAGTCGCCGGAGTCGGTGATCGAACTGGCCGATGCCGTGGGTTCGACCAGCCAGCTGATCAAGGCTGCGCAGACGCTGCCCAACAAGACCTTCATCGTCGCCACCGACCGCGGCATCTTCTACAAGATGCAGCAGCTGTGTCCGGACAAGGTGTTCGTCGAAGCGCCGACCGCCGGCAATGGCGCCGCCTGCCGCAGTTGCGCGCACTGCCCGTGGATGGCGATGAACACGCTGGAGCGCACGCTGGATTGCCTGCGCAAGGGCAGCAATGAAATCTTCGTCGAGCCGGCGCTGATTCCGCGGGCGATCAAGCCACTGAACCGGATGCTGGACTTTACCCAGGCGGCGCGTCTCAAGCTCTCCGGCAACGCCTGACTCCAGACCGCCGCTCCCTCAGTGAGTGATGCCCTCGCTCGCTGTGGGAGCGGGCTCGTCCCGCGATTGGGGCGCGTAGCGGCCCCTGTCCATATCAGCGCATCATGTCCTTGACCATCCGCTGCTGTTCCATGATCTCCCGCTGGCGCTGGTCGATCTGCGACGCCAGTGGGAAGTTGCTTCCCGCCCGGCGCTTGGCGTAGTCCAACTGCTGGATCGCCTGGTCGAAATCACCCACCAGCGTGAAGTACTCAGCTCGTGCCCGGTGCAGGCCAATCGTGTTGCCCGACAGGCCGCGCACCTCGGCCACCTCATACCAGACATCCGGATCGTCTGGCCGGTTTTTCACCAGGTCATCCAGCACCTTTTCCGCCTCGGCCGGCTTGCTCTGCTTGACCAGCAGGTCGGCGCTCACCTGCTTGAGCGGGTAGTTGCCCGGATACAGCCCCTGCATGCGGGTGACTCGCTGCTGGGCATCGGCCAGGCGATTGTTGGTGATGTCCAGGTCGATCTGCGCCAGGTTGTAGGTGATGTCGTTGGGCGCCTTGGCCAACAGCGGCTTGAGGTTTTCCCGTGCCTCGTTCAACTGGCCACCCTTGATCTGCGCCAGGGCCAGGCCGTAGCGGGCCGCGTCAATGTTGGGGTTTTCGTCGAGCTGGGCACGGAAACGCTTGGCGGCAAGGCCAGGTGTGCCTTCATAGGTGAGGGCAACACGGGCACGGATCAGTTGGTAGCGCAGGCTGTCCTCGACACCGCCCTTGGGCGCCTGTTCTGCGCGGTTGCGGGTGTCGGCGATACGCGATTCGGTGACCGGGTGGGTCAGCAGGAATTCCGGTGGCTTGGCGTCATAGCGATACTGGCGGGCCAGGCGCTCGAACATGCTCGGCATGTTGCGCGGGTCGTAGCCGGCCTTTTCCAGGTTGAGGATGCCGATGCGGTCGGCCTCCTGCTCGTTCTGCCGCGAGAAACGTCGTTGCTCCTGCAGGGCCGCGGCCTGGGTGCCGGCGATCACGCCGATCCCGGCATCGCCACCGCCGCCGGCGGCCAGTACGATACCGGCCAGCAGCGCCGCCATCATCGGCAGTTGCATACGCTGCTGGGCCTCGACACCGCGAGCGAAGTGGCGCTGCGACAAGTGCGCCAGTTCGTGGGCCAGCACCGAGGCGTACTCGCCTTCGGTCTGAGCGTTGAGGAACAGGCCGCCGTTGACCCCGACGATGCCGCCGGGCGCGGCGAAGGCGTTGAGTTCGCGGCTGTCGATCAGGATGAATTCCAGGCGTCGGTCCTGCAACTGGCTGGTCTCGGCCAGTTTGTACACGCTGGTCTCGACGTAGTCCTTGAGCTGCGGGTCATTGAGCTGGTTGACCTGCCCGCGCAGCAGGCTCAGCCAGGCACGGCCCAGATCGTGCTCCTGTTTCGGCGAGACGATCGCAGAGCTGGCATCCCCCAGCGACGGCAGGTCGTCGGCGTGGCCAGGAAAGGCCATCAGGCAGGCCAGCGTCAGCAGGGTGGGGCGCAGTAGATTCATGCACGAAGCTCGCGTCGATCAAAAACCCTTACTGTAGCCCGCTCGCACCTTGGCGACCAGTGGCGGTATCCTACCGACATCGTCTGCAACACCTTGTTGCGCCCGCCATGGAGACCCCTGATGATCGACACCCCGACCTGCGATGCTGAGCTCGATGCCAGCGGGCTGAACTGCCCACTGCCGCTGCTCAAGGCGAAAATGGAGCTCAATCGCCTGGCCAGCGGCGCGGTCCTCAAAGTGGTGGCCACCGATGCCGGCTCGCAGCGTGACTTTCGCACTTTTGCCCAGCTTGCCGGTCATACGCTGCTTCGCGAAACGGCCGAGTCAGGGATCTACACCTATTGGCTGCGCAAGGCCTGAGTCTTCTTTCCCAAGGATCGTCAATGTTCAAAGTGCTTCGCGATTGGATGCAGCGCTACTTTTCCGATGAGGAAGCGGTGGTGCTGGCGGTCCTGCTGTTCCTGGGCTTCACCGTGGTACTCACGCTCGGTGGCATGCTCGCGCCGGTGCTGGCGGGCATGGTCCTGGCGTTTCTCATGCAGGGGCTGGTCAACGCTCTGGAGCGCTTCAAGGTGCCGACGCGCATGGCGGTGTGGCTGGTGTTCGCCCTCTTCATGGGGGCGCTCGGAGTGTTCCTGGTGGTGCTGGTGCCGCTGCTGTGGCACCAGTTGATCACACTGTTCAACGAGTTGCCGGGCATGCTTGGTAAATGGCAATCGCTGTTGTTGCTGCTGCCCGAGCGCTATCCGCACCTGGTTTCGGACGAGCAGGTGCTGCGCGCTATCGAGTCGGTGCGCGGTGAAATCGGCAAGTTCGGCCAGTGGGCGCTGACGTTCTCGCTCTCCAGTCTGCCGCTGCTGGTCAACGCGATGATCTACCTGGTGCTGGTGCCGATCCTGGTGTTCTTCTTCCTCAAGGACCGCGAGATGATCGCCCGTTGGGTCAGCGGCTACCTCCCGCGTGAGCGCAGGTTGCTGACTCGCGTGGGCGACGAGATGAATCGGCAGATCGCCAACTACATCCGCGGCAAGGGCATCGAGATCCTGATTTGCGGGATCGCCACCTATATCGCTTTCATCAGCCTGGGGCTCAACTACGCGGCCCTGCTGGCGCTGCTGGTGGGGTTGTCGGTGGTGGTGCCCTACGTGGGGGCGGTGGTGGTGACCGTGCCTGTGACCCTGATCGCGCTGTTCCAGTGGGGCTGGGGTGATCAGTTCATCTATCTGATGGCGGTGTACGCGATCATCCAGGCGCTGGATGGCAACGTGTTGGTGCCGCTGCTGTTCTCGGAGGCGGTAAGCCTGCACCCGGTGGCAATCATCTGCGCGGTGCTGCTGTTCGGTGGGCTGTGGGGGTTCTGGGGGATCTTCTTCGCCATTCCCCTGGCGACGCTGTTCAAGGCGGTGCTCGATGCCTGGCCGAGGCAGGAGCCTACGGTGGCGCCACTACTGTAGGGGCATAGCGTTCTTATTCGCGGGCAAGTCGGAACGCCGAACTTGCCCGCGAAGCAATTCAAGGTGATATCAGGCCTTGTTCAGGGCCTGGGCTGCCGCCAGCACCGCATCCACATGCCCGGGCACCTTCACCCCGCGCCATTCCTGGCGCAGCACACCGTCCTTGTCGATCAGGAAGGTGCTGCGGTCCACGCCCAGGTATTCCTTGCCATACAGCTTTTTCAGCTTGATCACGTCGAACAGCTGGCACAGCGCCTCGTCCTTGTCGCTGATCAGCTCGAAGGTGAAGCCCTGCTTGGCCTTGAAGTTTTCGTGCGACTTGATGCCGTCACGCGAGACGCCCAGCACCACGGTGTTGGCAGCCTTGAAGGCTTCGTGCTGGTCACGGAAACCCTGGCCCTGGGTGGTGCAGCCCGGCGTGCTGTCCTTCGGGTAGAAGTACAGCACCACCTGCTGACCCTTGAGCGCGGACAGGCTGATGGTCTGGCCGCTGGTGGCCTGGGCATGGAAGTCGGCAACGGGTTGGTCGATGGCAACGGCCATGGGAGCTCCTTAGACAGGGTTCTGTGGGCGCCAGGGTTCGATCAGGGCGTCCAGGTTCAGGGCGTCGGCGAAATCCAGGAACTGGTCGCGCAGCCAGCTGATCTGGGTGCCGGCCGGCAGGATCACGGTGAACTGGGCGTTGAGCATGCTGCTGCCAGTCTGCGGGGCGAGGTAGGTGTCGCAGGTCATCCCGTCGAGCTCGACGCGGTGGTCGAGGAAGAACTGGCACAGCTCGTTGATGATGTCCGGGCGATAGGCGGCGCTGACGTAGGCCACATAGGGCAGGGCCTGTGGGCGAACCTCCTGCTCGGCGCTGCGCACCACATCGAGGGTCAGGCCGTGCTTCTTGCCAAGGCCGGGCAGGGTGGTCTCAAGACGGGCCAGGGCATCCCAGCTGCCACCGACCTGCAGTACCAGGGCGCTGGTTTCGCCGTGGCGCGACAGGCGCGAGGTGACGACCGCGCAGCGGTTTTCGAAGGCCGCGCGGCTGAGGACGTTGGCAAGCTCCATGGGATTGGGGCCCAAGGCACTGATGACGAGGAATTGTTCGCGGGGGGCGGTGGACATGCAGCATTCCTAAAGCGATGAGCGGTCGGCGAAGGACGAGAGCTAGCCTCCCTGTCACCCGCATTCGCAGCCCTCTGGAGGGTGACGAAGTACTGGCGTGGAGCACTGTCGACGGCCCGGCGGGCCGCACTGCGCCGATCAAAGAATCAAGGGTAGCGAAAAGCGAGGCCGAGGGGAATGCTCCGCCCGCCAGCTTCGCTTGTGCAAGGTCGATGGCGCCAGTACCATTACCGCTCTCTTTTTCCGGCAGGAGCAGTTTCATGATCGCGGGCAGTATGGTGGCATTGGTCACACCCATGGATGCACAAGGGCGTCTGGATTGGGACAGCCTCGATAAACTGGTCGACTTCCACCTGGAAAAGGGCACCCACGCGATCGTAGCGGTCGGCACCACTGGCGAATCCGCCACGCTTGACGTCGAAGAGCACATCCTGGTCATCAAGCACGTGGTCGAGCGCGTCAAGCGCAGCGCCCGCCGCATCCCCGTGATCGCCGGCACCGGCGCCAACTCCACCGCCGAAGCCGTGCACCTGACGCAGAACGCCAAGAACGCCGGCGCCGACGCCTGCCTGCTGGTGGTGCCGTACTACAACAAGCCGACGCAAGAAGGCCTGTACCAGCATTTCAAGCACATCGCCGAAGCCGTCGACATCCCGCAGATCCTCTATAACGTGCCCGGCCGCACCTCCTGCGACATGCAGGCCGAGACCGTGATCCGCCTGTCGAAGGTCAAGAACATCATCGGCATCAAGGAAGCCACCGGCGACCTGGCCCGTGCCAAGGCCATCATCGAGGGCGTCGACAGCGACTTCATCGTCATGTCCGGCGACGACCCGACGGCCGTCGAGCTGATCCTGATGGGCGGCAAGGGCAACATTTCCGTCACTGCCAACGTCGCCCCGCGCGAAATGGCCGATCTGTGCGAGGCCGCCCTTGAGGGCAATGCCGAGAAGGCCCGCGCGATCAACGAAAAACTCATGCCGCTGCACAAAGACCTGTTCTGCGAAGCCAACCCGATCCCTGTGAAGTGGGCGCTGGTGGAAATGGGCCTGATGCACAAGGGCATTCGCCTGCCGCTGACCTGGCTGAGCGAAGGCTGTCACGAAAAAGTCCGTACTGCCTTGCGCCAGTCCGGCGTACTGGTTTAATCGAGGAAGTACACCGCATGAAGCGACTGGCTGGTCTTTCCGCGCTCGCCCTGATCATCTCCAGCACCAGCGGGTGCGGCTGGCTGTGGGGCGAGGATGGCTATTTCCGCGACCGCGGCAGCGATTACCTGCAGGCGCACCCGACTGCGCCGATGCAACTGCCGCCGGACGCCGCCAACGTCAAGCGTCTGGATCCGCTGCTGCCGATCCCGCGCAACGTGGCCGACGACAACGCCACCGGCGAGTTCGAAGTGCCGCGTCCGCAGCCGCTGTCGGCCAGCGCCGACGTCAGCGATTTCACCCTGCAGCGCAGCGGTGCCAACCGTTGGGTGCTGGCCCAGCGCTCGCCGGCCGAAGTCTGGCCGGTCGCGCGCCAGTACTTTGAAGACAATGGTTTCCGCATCGCCGAAGAGCGTCCGCAGACGGGTGAGTTCAACACCACCTGGCAGCGCTTCGATGAGCTGTCTGCCTCGCTCGGCCAGCGCCTGGCCAGCACCTCCAGCAGCCCAAGCAGCGAAGTGCGCGTCCGTGTGCGCATGGAGCCCGGCGTGCAGCGCAACACCTCCGAGGTGTACGTGGTCAGTGTCGAGCGTCCGGCCGGCAGCACCGCCGAGCCTGGCTTCCCGAGCACGTCGAGCAACACCGGCGTCGACGCATTGCTGGTCGACGAGCTGCTGGCCAGCATGAACCGCAGCGCCGAGAAGGGCGGTTCGGTGTCGCTGCTGGCGGCGCGTGACTTCGATGCCCCGAGCCAGGTCAGCCTGAGCGAGGACGGCAGCGGCAACCCGGTGCTGTTCCTGGGCTCGGACCTGGACCGCGCCTGGTCTGGCGTAGGCCGCGCCCTGGAGCAGGGCGAATGGCGTGTCGAGGACATCAACCGCAGCCTGGGCCTGTACTACATCAACCTGTCCGAGAAACCCGAGGACAAGCAGAACGAGCCGGGCTTCTTCAGCCGCCTGTTCGGCAGCGCGCCGAGCAAGGAAGAGCGTGAAGCACGTGCCGAGCGCTACCAGGTTCGCTTGAGCAAGGTGGGCGAGTCGGTCCAGGTTACCGTCGAGAAGAACATCAACACCGTGGCCCCGGCCGATGTGGCCCGCCGCGTGCTGAGCGCGATCCAGGACCGTCTGGGCTAAGTGCGCTTCGCGGTACTGGGAAGCGGTAGCCAGGGAAATGGCACGCTGATCGCCAGTGACGATACCTTCGTCCTGGTCGATTGCGGGTTCTCCCTGCGCGAGACCGAGCGGCGCCTGGCGCTGCTCGGGGTATCGGCAGCACAACTGAGCGCCGTGCTGGTGACCCACGAACATGCCGACCACGTGCATGGCGTCGGGTTGCTGTCGCGGCGCTACAATGTACCGGTCTACCTCAGCCAAGGGACCTTGCGCGGCATGCGCAAGCCGGTGGAGGTCGCCGGTTTTCTCGGTTGTGGCGACGTACTGGACATCGGCAGCCTGCAGGTCAGTGCTGCGCGGGTCGAGCACGATGCGCTCGAACCCCTGCAATACGTGATCAGTGACGGGCGCCGGCGTTTCGGCATGCTCACAGACCTGGGCAGCTACGATACGTACCTGCTGGAGCGTTACCAGGGCCTCGACGCGTTGCTGATCGAGGCCAATCACTGCCGTGACCTGCTCGCACGCGGGCACTACCCGTACTTTCTCAAGCAGCGGGTCGGCGGCAGCCAAGGACATCTGAACAACCACCAGGCTGCCAACCTGGTGGCCGAGCTGGGCTGGAAGCACCTGCAACACCTGGTGCTGGCCCACCTCAGCAGCAAGAACAACCTGCCACAACTGGCCCGTCAGTGCTTCGTCGACACCTTGGGGTGCGATCCGGACTGGCTCCAGGTGGCGAATCAGGAACATGGGCTCGACTGGCGCGAAATCGCCTAGCCCAACCACTCAAGCAAGCGGAGCCCATCATGGAAAAACGCGACGAACTCTACCGCGGCAAGGCCAAATCGGTTTACAAGACCGACGACGCCGACCGCTTGATCCTGCTGTTCCGTAACGACACCTCGGCGTTCGACGGCAAGCGCATCGAGCAGCTGGACCGCAAGGGCATGGTCAACAACAAGTTCAACGCCTTCATCATGCAGAAGCTCGAAGAGGCCGGCGTGCCGACCCAGTTCGACAAGCTGCTGGGCGACAACGAGTGCCTGGTCAAGAAGCTGGACATGATCCCGGTCGAGTGCGTCGTGCGTAACTACGCGGCCGGTAGCCTGGTCAAGCGCCTGGGCGTCGAGGAAGGCATCCAGCTGACCCCTTCGACCTTCGAGCTGTTCCTGAAGAACGACGAGAAGGGCGACCCCTTCATCAACGAATCCCACGTTGTCGCGTTCGGCTGGGGCACCGCCGAGCAACTGGTCGAGATGAAGAAGCTGTCGCTGAAGGTCAACGAAGTGCTGAGCAAGCTGTTCGATGACGCTGGCCTGCTGCTGGTCGACTTCAAGCTGGAGTTCGGCGTATTCCACGGCCAGATCGTCCTGGGCGACGAGTTCAGCCCTGACGGCTGCCGCCTGTGGGACAAGGAAACCCGCAAGAAGATGGACAAGGACCGCTTCCGCCAGGGTCTGGGCGATGTCATCGAAGCCTACGAAGAAGTCGCCAAGCGCCTGGGCGTGCCGCTGTAACCCGCACGCTCACGCAAGCGCCTGATACCACGCGAATTTTTTTCGAAAAAGGTTTGCCAGAAACGAAAACGCTGGTATGATGCGCGCCACTGGAGAGATGCCGGAGTGGTCGAACGGGACGGATTCGAAATCCGTTGTACTGGCAACAGTACCTAGGGTTCAAATCCCTATCTCTCCGCCATACATGAAAAGCCCCGCTGATGAGAATCAGCGGGGCTTTTTTATGGGCAAAATTTCGACGGTAGTAGGCTGAGGCTCGCGAGAGTTCGAGGCAGATATCAGTGCTTAAAATGACTCCGCCGCCTTTCCATCGAATCCTACCAATCAGCTTTTCCTTATTCCCTGTAGTCCATTTCCCAAACATACTCCCACCGCCATTCCGCCATTGCAGTGCTCCAAAACGGCCTCTAGTCTCGCCGGGTCGTTGCCAATTCAACGACCGGCTTTGACAGGCCGCTTCGATCACTGAAACACGTGCAAGCGCTATGGTGGCTGTGCGTGGGGCACCTTCGTGTGCGCCGAGTTTCAGTGTCCTCGGTCTGTCAACCCGCGCACAGCTGCCACCTTCCTGTTTGACAGCGGGTGATGGCAGCCTCAATGACACTGAGGTGAGTATGCTGAAGATTGTCCCCGATCCACCCCCGCTCGAATATCCCACCCGTTCGCTCGAATTCCTTTTAAAACAGATTGCTCAGGATCTGGGTGTTGCCTTGAGCATTGCAGACCGACGATTGCCTTGTGTTTTGGGTCAGGAGCTGGCCGCGGCCAGAGGTCTGGTCAGAATGGCTTTGACCAGGATGCCAATAGATCGCTATGGGTCTTTGCCGATAGCGGCGACCCCATCGCGGGACCAGCCCGCTCCTACAGGTTGGGCGGTGTTCCCCAAGGTTGCGGTATGGCAACGGGGTGTCAATGGAGGAGAGCATCAATGAGCGATGTTGTGCAGGCACCAGCGACGCCGGGACTCACTGCATTCAGTGCAGGGGATGGTTCGGGGCGGCCACTCTTTCGCGTCGAGCAGGGTATTCCCTGCAAGCATGCTCGCGAGCATGCGTCGGAATTGCTCGGTAGTGTCAGGCGACTGACATTTTTGGGTGTCATGGAGAGCGACACCGACTTGGCCTGGGCAGGTTATTACCTGGCGGGTATGGCCAAAGCACTGCTGGATGATGCTGAGTTAGGAATGAACCAGGACTAAGCCGAAAGCGCGCCCGAGATTCTCGGGCGCGCTTTTTCAGTTATGCGGAGTTACTTTCCAGCGCTCTGCACAGCACTCGTAAGGATCCGTCACACCCTCAGGCAACGGCCGTGCTGCGGGCAGGCCGGCGGCGATACAGCACAAGCGTTGCAGTGAACGCACACAGCGCTGCAAACATCAGCCAGTAAGCCGGGGCGGCCTTGTCTGACGTGGCATGGATCGCCCAGGTGGACACCGCCGGGGTGAAGCCGCCGAACACCGCGGTGGCGAGGCTATAAGCCAGGGAGAATCCGGCAACGCGCACTTCGGTGGGCATGATTTCGGTCAGGGCAGGGATCAGTGCGCCGTTGTACATGCCATAGAGGCACGAGAACCACAGCAGCACTTCCAGCATGTGAGCGAAGCTGGGGGCCTGGGCCAGGTAGGACAGCGCAGGGTATGCCGTGAGTACGGTCAGCAGGGACATTGCCGCCAGCAGCGGTTTGCGTCCCAGGCGATCGCTCAATGTGCCGCCGATCGGCAGCCACAGGAAATTGGACACGGCGACCAGCAAGGTCACCATCAATGCATCACTGGTATCGAGCTGCAGTACGGTCTTGCCAAAGGTCGGGGCGTACACGGTGATCATGTAGAAGGCGGTGGTGGTCATGGCCACCATCAGCATGCCCAGGATCACCACCGATGCGTTGGCGCACAGTGTCTTGAACACCTGGCTCATGGTCGGGCGATGCTCGCGTTTGGCGAACTCTTCGGTCTCCTGCAAGTTGCGGCGCAGCAGGAAGATGCACGGGACGATCAGGCAGCCCACGGCAAACGGAATCCGCCATCCCCACTGGGACAACTCCTCGGCGGACAACCACTGATTCAGGCCATAGCCCAGGGCTGCGGCAACCATGATGGAGACCTGCTGGCTGGCCGATTGCCAACTGGCGTAGAAGCCTTTGCGCCCGGGCGTGGCCATCTCCGCCAGGTAAACAGAAACGCCACCGAGCTCGGCACCGGCCGAGAACCCTTGCAGCAGCCTGCCGAGCAACACCAGGGCCGGCGCCCACAGGCCGATGCTGGCATAGCCGGGCACGAACACGATCAGCAAGGTACCGCTGGCCATGATCGCCAAGGTCACGATCAGGCCTTTGCGTCTGCCGACGTCATCGATGTAGGCGCCGAGGATGATCGCCCCCAGCGGGCGCATCAGAAAGCCTGCGCCGAATACGGCGAAGGTCATCATCAATGAGGCGAATTCGTTGCTTGCAGGGAAGAACGCGGCAGCGATCTGGGTGGCGTAGAAACCGAACAGGAAGAAGTCGAACTGTTCGAGAAAATTGCCGGAGGTCACCCGGAAGACTCTTCCGGCTTTGGACGGTGCTTTGGCAGGGAGGGGGGGATTCATCACGTGCTCCAGCTATTCAGCGAATCTTTGTAAGAGGTTGTAACTAAAGATTCTTGCAGAAAGAGCATGGGTCAAAACATGAAACTTTCATTAGGTAGGCGCTTCCCTCACGGGACGAGCCTGCGCCTGCAGGTCGGGCGGTCCCGGTAAAAGGGGCGTCAATCGAGGCTGTTCCTGAGCGCTGCAAACAGCGCCTCGTACAGTGCCTCCACCTCCGGCAACCCCCTGGCCCGCAGGCAGCCATGGACCAACCCATGGCCTGGGAAGTAATCGACCGCCACTCCGTCGTCTCTCAACCGTTGTGCATAGCGCAGGCCGTCATCGCGCAGTGGGTCGAACTCGGCCACGGCAATGAAAGCGGGCGCCAGCCTCGTGAGGTCGCGGGCGAGCAATGGCAGCGCCAGCGGGCTGAGAGTAGTGGAGGGCAGGTAGGCGTTCAGGCAGGCGCGCATGTCGTCGACAGACAACAGCGGTGCATCGGCACATTCGCGTCGCGACACGCTGTCCTCGTCACCCAGCGCGGGATAGATCAGCGCCTGCATGCGCGGCTGCGGCTCATCCGCTTCACGCAGTGCCAGGCACAGGGCGGCGGCGAGATTGCCCCCGGCGCTGTCGCCGATGGCTACCAGTCGTGTGGGGTCAACCGGTACATCCAGCGCGCCATCGCGCAGGGCGCGCCAGACGGCGAGGCTGTCGTGCAGGGCGGCGGGGAAGGGGTGTTCCGGCGCGAGTCGGTAATCCACCGCGACCACCGCCACTCCCAAGCGCGCCGTCAGTGCGGCGCAGAAGAACGCGTGCGAGTCGAGCCCACCGAGCATCCAGCCACCGCCATGCATAAATAGCAGCGCTGGCCACCCTCCTTCCGGTGCTGCTTGTGCCAGTTGGAACACGCGCAACGGCACCAGTCCCGGCATATTCAGATCTCGCACCTGCACGCCTTCCGGGCATGGCGGGGTGAAGGCTGCGGCCATGCGCGAATAGGCCGCGCGCTGGGCTGCCAGTGCAGGATCGGCCACGCCGAAGGCGCGTGTCCGTTCGATGAAGGCCTGCATGCCGGCCGAGAGAGAGTAGCGCTGCATTACTGTTGCGCGACCAATGCCGCATTGGCGGGCTTGCCGTCGAACGTGGTCACGCCCTCGAGCCAGGCCGAGACCTGCTCGGGATGCGCCTTGAGCCAGTCTCGAGCGGCATCGAGCGGCGCTTTGCGGTCGAGGATCGGCTCCATGACCTGGCTGACCCCTTCGCTGGTAAAACGCAGGTTGTGCAGCAACTTGGCGACGTTGCCGCATTGTTGCTGGTAACCGGCTGAGGTCATGATCGAGACGGTGGCCGAGCCTTCGTTGGGGCCGAAGGCGTCGTCGCTGCCGGAGAGGTAGCGCATGTCGATCTGCAGGTTCATCGGATGCGGCTTCCAGCCGGCGAACACCACCCACTCGTTCTTCTGCACGGCACGCTTGACCGCCGTCAGCATGCCGGCCTCGCTGGACTCGATGCCCTTGAAACCCTTCAGGCCGAATTTGTCTTCGGCGATCATCTGTGCGGTGATGCGGTTCATGCCGCTGCCCGGTTCGATCAGGTACAGCTGGTTCTTGAGCTTGTCGCGAAACCTGGCGATGTCGGCGAAGGTCTTCAGGCCCGCGTCGTAGGCGTAGGCGGGCACGGCATAGGTGGACTGTGCATCGGCGAGGGTGGCGGGGCTGATCACGTCGATCTGCTGTTTGTCCAGGAAGGGCTTGGCCACCGATTGCATGGTTGGCTGCCAGTAACCGAGAAACACATCGAGGCGTTTTTCCGCCATGCCGGCCAGGATGATCTGCTGCGAGGCGCTGGTCTGCTTGACCTTGTAGCCCAGGCTGTCGAGCAGGGCTTCGGCGACGGCGCTGCTGGCGACGACGTCGGTCCAGTTCACCGAGCCCATGCGCACGTTCTGGCAAGCGGCGGGTTCTGCGCCCCAGCTGGCTGCGCTGATGCCCAGGAGTGCGGCGCAGGTGGCCGCCTTGATCGATCGCTGCATGACTTTTCCCCTCACGAGACGGTGATTATCGTTGTTATGTCATGACGCCCCGCGCGGCGGTGGCTGCCGTTCAGGTTATGAGCCGGGCGAGTGGAAAAATCGCACCCAGGCGACCTGCTTTTGCACCCAGGCGACTTCGAGTCTGGCACGCTAATGGGCGGGGCGCTTGGCCGAGGTGATGCTCTGATTGCTCAAAAATCACGCAACCTGTTGATTTTACTTGCGCTATTCCCTTCCCCGATTGTGCCGCCCGCGCTGCGGGTATAGACTTTGCGCACTCTTCACCAAAGGCCCCCTTTGGTCCTCGCGACCGCCAGCCAGCATGAAACCAATCCAGTTGCCCCTGGGTGTGCGCCTGCGCGATGACGCCACCTTCATCAACTACTATCCGGGCGCCAATGCCGCGGCACTGGGCTATGTCGAGCGGCTGTGCGAAGCCGACGCGGGCTGGACCGAGAGCCTCATCTATCTGTGGGGCAAGCAGGGCGCAGGGCGCACCCACCTGCTGCAGGCTGCCACCCACCGTTTCCAGCAACTGGGCGAGCCCGCCGTCTACCTGCCGTTGGCGCAGCTGCTCGACCGAGGCGTGGAGTTGCTCGACCATCTGGAGCAGTACGAGCTGGTGTGCATCGACGACCTGCACGTGATTGCCGGCAAGGCCGACTGGGAAGAGGCGATGTTCCATCTGTTCAATCGCCTGCGTGACAGCGGCAGGCGCCTGCTGCTGGCGGCCTCGAGTTCGCCGCGCGAGCTGCCGATCAAGCTCGCCGACCTCAAGTCACGGCTCACCCTGGCACTGATTTTCCAGATGCGTGGCCTGTCC
The DNA here is from genome assembly GCF_016624805.1 of Pseudomonas sp. S44. Classification (NCBI taxonomy): domain Bacteria; kingdom Pseudomonadati; phylum Pseudomonadota; class Gammaproteobacteria; order Pseudomonadales; family Pseudomonadaceae; genus Pseudomonas; species Pseudomonas sp. S44. Next base: position 113,489 of record NZ_JACVTY010000007.1, on the reverse strand, counting down.
GACGAAGACAAGCTGCGTGCCTTGCAATTGCGCGCCTCGCGCCGTGGCCTGCACCTGACCGATGAGGTCGGGCACTTCATTCTCACCCGTGGAACGCGCAGCATGAGTGCACTGTTCGATCTGCTCGAACGCCTCGACCAGGCCTCGCTGCAAGCCCAGCGCAAGTTGACTATTCCCTTCCTCAAGGAAACCCTCGGCTGGTAACCCTGAAAACACCGGGCCAGAGCGGCAAAACGCAAAAGTCACATTTTTTTCGATAAAATTTGCAAATAGGTCCGATAGAAGGCATAGTTTCCCCCTTCTAAAGGATTACAGACACGGTCGTGCCCATGCTCAAGCGCTTCGCACCCCTCGTGCCACTCGCACTCGTGACCCTGCTTTTTGGCTGCGCGGCCCAAGGCCCGATTTCCCAGCCCCAGGATCACCCATCGGTCACCGCGCAAACCGCGGTCAAGGCCAAGGCTTCGCATTCGTCGGTATTCGATGAAGAAGACCTCGCCACCGATGAAGACCTTCAAGCCTTCTCCAGCAATAGCAAGCCCTACCAGCTGCCCGTCCTTGCAGACAGCATTCTGGAGCGTGGCATGTCGCTGATCGGCACCCGTTATCGTTTCGGCGGTACCTCCGAGCAGTCCGGCTTCGATTGCAGCGGCTTCATCGGCTACCTGTTCCGTGAAGAGGCCGGCATGAACCTGCCGCGCTCGACCCGCGAGATGATCAACGTCGACGCCCCCAAGGTCGCACGCAACAAGCTCAAGCCGGGTGACCTGCTGTTCTTCAGCACCAACGGCCGTGGCCGTGTCAGCCATGCCGGCATCTACCTGGGTGACAACCAGTTCATCCACTCCAGCAGCCGCCGCAGCGGTGGTGTGCGCATCGACAACCTCGGTGACCGTTACTGGAGCAAGACCTTCATCGAAGCCAAGCGTGCCTTGGCCATGGCGCCGACCACCACCCTGTCGCGCAACTGATATCAAAATGCTGTATCCTCGCACGGCGGCGTAGCTGAAAAGCTAGCCGCCGTGCGCATTTACGAATAGCGTCTAATCTAAATCCTTAACTCTTTTTTCGGCTGCGGCCGATTGGTCTCAGACAGGTTCTGACCCATGGCGATGATGACGCGCTTCGCATTCCTTTCCCTGGTGGCACTGCTTGCCGCCTGTTCCAGCCGTGCTCCGGCACCGGCACCTGTGGCCAAGCCGCAGATCACCTTCATCGACCAGCCTTCCTCGTCGCCTGTGGCTGACGATGTGTTGATCCGTGCGATCGGTCTGGTCGGCACCCCGTACCGCTGGGGCGGCAACACGCCGGATTCGGGTTTCGATTGCAGTGGGCTGATCGGTTATGTGTACCGCGACGCGGCGAACATCAACCTGCCACGCTCGACGCGCGAGATGATCGTCATGCGTGCACCGACCGTGGACATCAATTCGCTGCAATCCGGTGACTTGGTGTTCTTCGCCACCGGCGGTGGCTCGCAGGTGAGCCATGCCGGGATCTACGTGGGGGAGGGGCGCTTCGTGCATGCGCCGTCCACCGGCGGTACGGTGCGCTTGGACTACCTGTCGAACAGCTACTGGTCCAAGGCCTACTTGCAGGCCAAGCGGGTGTTGGCGCCGGGGCATCTGGCGCAGAATCCCTGAGATTGTCGGGGCTGCGCAGCAGCCCCGGCGTACATTCAAGCCTGCTTGAGCAACAACGCCACACCCGGGTGGTATTGCCCTGACTCGTTATGCAGCTTGCGGTACGCATACGGGAAGTACCAGGCAATCGCGCAGGCCGTGTGCTTGTTCAAGTCATCGACCATATCCTGTAGTTCCTCGGGGCTTGCATGCTGCCCCGCCTTCCACGGGCTGACAAACAGCGCCCCGGCCTTGAGCTGGCTGGGATAGGCTGCCAGCCGCGCCAACGTCGCCGCCTCCTGCAGGGCGCCCGCCAGGTCCAGGCGGGCGATCTTCGGCCAGCGCTGCTCAGTGTGCAGATGAATGGATTGTTCGGCGCCAGCAATCGACAGATCGCAGCGCCCCTCGCGCTCGCCTTCGTCACGCTGCTTCTTGCTCTGATAGTGCTGCAGCGCCACCAGCTCGGCCTGCCAGGCAGCGGCGGCGAGGATACCGGCATTGGCCTGGGCGCCGTGCCAATAGGGCGCATCGCCATCGCCATGGATCTGGTTGAAGCGGTCGATGCAGTCGATCCAGCGCTCCAGGGCCGGGCGCAGGAATTCCAGGTGCGGGTTGTTGATGATCAAGCCTTGCATGCCGCGCTCTCCTTTTATTATGGTCGCGTACAGCCGGTGATGGCTATGTGATATCACTGCTTCAATAGTGAGACAAGCACCCAGATCAACCGTTCATCGTCCGCGTTTAATTGACGCTCCCTGTGCAACCCTCTAACCTTCGCGGCGTGTTTCAGGTGCTCTGCGGATCAGCTCCGGCAGGGTGAAACTGGGAAGCCGGTGGGCGCCAGCAGGGCGCGAATCCGGCGCTGCCCCCGCAACGGTAGGTGAGTCAAGGCCGCGCAAGGCCACTGGGTGTCCGCACCCGGGAAGGCGCGCGGTTTCGGGCCAAGGCCCGGCTCACGAGCCCGGAGACCGGCCTGTCACTGTCAACGGCATCACGGAGGGTGATGCGCGCTGCCCCGTGGTATCGCCACGGCCTTTGCGCGCTCCCTTCGCCTGCCTGCCTTGTTTATCTGTCGTTGCCTGGTGCCCGCCCGCGAGTGCCCGACCGGCGCGTCGACAGCCTGCGGAGAACCCCTGATGAGCGAATCCATCGAGCGCGACGAACGCCACCTGGCACGCATGCAGCGCAAAAAAGCGATCATCGACGAACGTATCGCCAATTCCCCGAATGAGTGCGGCCTGCTGCTGGTGCTCACTGGCAATGGCAAGGGCAAGAGCAGCTCGGCCTTCGGCATGCTTGCCCGTGCGCTGGGGCATGGCATGCAGTGCGGGGTGGTGCAGTTCATCAAGGGCCGCAACAGCACTGGCGAGGAGCTGTTCTTCCGCCGCTTTCCCAACGAAGTGCGCTACCACGTGATGGGCGAGGGCTTCACTTGGGAAACCCAGGACCGCCAGCGCGACATCGCCGCAGCAGAGGCGGCCTGGGCCGTCTCCCGCCAGTTGCTGCAGGACCCGTCGGTGCAGTTTGTAGTGCTCGATGAGCTGAATATCGCCCTCAAGCACGGCTACCTCGACCTGGACCAGGTGCTCTCGGACATCCAGGCCCGTCCTCCGATGCAACACGTGATCGTCACTGGCCGCGCCGCCAAGCCGGAAATGATCGAGCTGGCCGACACCGTGACCGAGATGGGCATGCTCAAGCACGCCTTCCAGGCCGGTATCCGCGCACAGAAGGGCGTTGAACTGTGAGTCGAGCCACCCGTCATTGCCCGGCGGTGCTGATTGCCGCACCAGCCTCCGGCCAGGGCAAGACCACCGTCACCGCCGCCTTGGCGCGCCTGCACCGCAACCTCGGGCGCAAGGTGCGGGTGTTCAAGTGCGGGCCGGATTTTCTCGACCCGATGATCCTGGAGCGCGCCAGCGGCGCGCCGGTGTACCAGTTGGACATGTGGATGATTGGCGAACAGGAGAGCCGCCGTCTGTTGTGGGACGCTGCCGCCGACGCCGACCTGATCCTCATCGAAGGTGTCATGGGGCTGTTCGACGGTACGCCGTCGAGCGCCGACCTGGCGCGGCATTTCGGCGTGCCGGTGCTGGCGGTGATCGATGGCACGGCCATGGCCCAGACCTTCGGGGCCCTGGCCCTGGGCCTGGCGCGCTACCAGCCTGACCTGCCATTCGCTGGCGTGCTGGCCAACCGGGTCGGCAGCCTGCGCCATGCGCAACTGCTCGAAGGTAGCCTGACCGAAGGTTTGCGCTGGTATGGCGGGTTGTCTCGCGAGCGCGGTATCGAGTTGCCCAGCCGTCACCTCGGCCTGGTCCAGGCCAGTGAGCTGAACGATCTGGATGCACGTCTGGACGCTGCCGCCGAGGCCTTGGGCGCCAGCTGCGATGCTGCCTTGCCGCCGCCGGTGGCCTTTGTCGAACCACACGCCGACCCCTCGACCGCAAGCCTTGCCGGTGTGCGCATCGGTGTGGCCCGCGACGAGGCGTTCGCCTTCCTCTATGGCGCCAACCTCGACCTGCTGCGCGATCAGGGCGCGGAGCTCGTGTTCTTCTCGCCGTTGCACGACCGGCACCTGCCGGCGGTCGAGAGCCTGTATTTGCCCGGCGGCTACCCCGAACTGCATCATCACGCCCTGGCGGCCAACGCGCCCATGCGCGAGGCGATCCGCGGCCACCATGCCGAAGGCAAGCCCTTGTTGGCCGAATGCGGCGGCATGCTCTACCTGCTCGAGGCCTTGACCGACGTTGCGGGCGAGCGCGCCGAGCTACTGGGCCTGTTGCCCGGCGAGGCCGTGATGCAGAAGCGCCTCGCCGCGTTGGCGCTGCAGGCCGTCGAATTGCCTGAAGGCACCCTGCGTGGCCATACCTACCACCACTCGCTGACCACCACCGAGCTTGTGCCCATCGCCCGTGGCCTGAGCCCCAATGGCGGACGTGGCAACGAGGCGGTCTATCGTCTGGGACGCTTGACGGCGTCCTACGTGCACTTCTATTTCCCTTCCAACCCCGAAGCGGCGGCGGCGCTGTTGCGACCATGAACGAACACGCTTTCAGCGAGGCCGAGCGCGCTGCGGTCTACCGAGCGATCGGCGAGCGTCGCGACATGCGCCACTTTATCGGCGGCGATGTGGCGCCTGCGCTGCTCGCCAGGCTGCTGGCCGCCGCGCACCAGGCGCCCAGTGTCGGGCTGATGCAGCCCTGGCGCTTCATTCGTATCAGCCAGCGCGACCTGCGCCGGCGCATCCAGGCGCTGGTGGAGGAGGAGCGGATTCGCACCGCCGAGGCCCTCGGCGAGCGCTCCGACGCATTCATGCAGCTCAAGGTCGAAGGCATCGGCGAGTGCGCCGAGGTGCTGGTTGCCGCCTTGATGGACAAGCGCGAGCCGCACATCTTTGGCCGCCGGACCCTGCCGGAAATGGATTTGGCGTCTATGGCCTGCGCGATCCAGAACCTCTGGCTGGCCGCACGCGCCGAAGGCCTGGGGATGGGCTGGGTGTCGCTGTTCGACCCGCAGGCGCTGGGCGAGTTGCTGGGCATGCCGGCCGGGGCCAAGCCTGTGGCAGTGTTGTGCCTGGGGCCGGTGGCGAAATTCTACGAGGCGCCCATGCTGGTGCTGGAAGACTGGGCGCGTGAGCGGCCGCTGAGCGAGATGCTCTACGAGAACCAATGGGGAGAGCAGGCATGAGCATCGCCTTGCTGACTGTTGCCGGTGTGGCGCTGGATGCGCTGCTGGGCGAGCCGCAGCGGCGTCATCCGCTGGTGGCCTTCGGCAATTTCGCCGGGCGTCTGGAGCAACGCTTGAATGCCGGTGGCCGCGGCTGGCGTAGCCATGGGGTCAGCGCCTGGTTCCTGGCCGTGGTGCCCCTGACCCTGGTGGCGCTGATCCTGTCGTGGCTGCCCTACATCGGTTGGCTGGTGGACGCCCTGGCGCTGTATTGCGCGCTGGGCATGCGCAGCCTGGGCGAGCATGTATTGCCCGTGGCCCAGGCCCTGCGCCAAGGGGATCTGGATGAAGCACGGCGGCGGGTGGGCTATCTGGTCAGCCGCGAGACCCGCGAGCTCGACGAGCCTGCCGTGGCCCGCGCCGCGACCGAGTCGGTGCTGGAGAATGGTAGCGATGCGGTATTCGCCGCGCTGTTCTGGTTCGTCGTGGCCGGTGCGCCGGGCGTGGTGCTGTACCGCCTGAGCAATACCCTGGATGCCATGTGGGGTTATCGCAACGAACGTTTCGAGCGCTTCGGCTGGGCCGCAGCGCGTATCGACGATGTACTCAACTACCTGCCGGCCAGGCTGGTGGCCTTGACCTACGCATTGCTGGGCAAGACTCGCCTGGCGCTCAGTTGCTGGCGCAACCAGGCGCCGCTGTGGGACAGCCCCAACGCAGGCCCGGTGATGGCCGCAGGGGCCGGTGCCCTCGGCGTGGAGCTGGGAGGTCCGGCGGTGTACCACGGTGAGCTGCACGAACGAGCGCGCCTGGGCGAGGGGCCGGTGGCCGACGCCGATGCCATCGAGCGCGGCTGGAGCCTGGTACAGCGCGGCGTATGGCTGTGGCTGCTGGTGATCTGCACGGGGGCCTGGCTCTATGCTTGAACATGGTGGCCGCCTGCTGCGCGCTGTGCACCAGTACGGTATCGCACGCGAAGACTGGCTCGACCTGTCCAGCGGTATCGCCCCCTGGTCCTTCTCCATCCCATCGATTCCGCTGGAGGCATGGGCGCGCCTGCCTGAGGTCGAGGATGGCCTGGAGCAGGCCGCGCGCGCCTACTACGGTGTCGATGAACTGCTCGCGGTGGCGGGCTCTCAGGCAGCGATCCAGGCCTTGCCGCACTTGCGCACGCGCGGGCGGGTCGGCGTGTTGTCGCCGTGCTATGCCGAGCATCCGCATGCCTGGCAGCGCGCCGGGCATGAGCTTGTCGAGCTCGATGACGACCAGGTTGAAGCGGCCCTGGACCGCCTCGATGTGCTGCTGCTGGTCAACCCGAACAACCCCACGGGGCGCTGCGTGCCGCGCGAGCGCCTGCTCGACTGGCACGCACGCCTGGCTCGACGCGGCGGCTGGCTGGTGGTGGACGAGGCGTTCATGGACAACATCCCGGCACACAGCATCACCGATCAGAGCGGGCGTGGCGGATTGATCGTGCTGCGTTCGTTCGGCAAGTTCTTTGGTTTGGCCGGTGTGCGCCTGGGCTTCGCCATGGCCGAGGCGCCACTGCTGCAGCGCCTGGCCGAGATGCTGGGGCCGTGGACGGTCAGCGGCCCGACCCGGATCATCGGCCAGTCGTGCCTTGCCGATGGCCAGGCGCAGCGTGCGCAGATCGTGCGCTGCGCCGAAGCCAGCGCACGCCTTGCAGCACTGCTGGCCGAGTCTGGCTTGCCCGCCACTGGCGGCTGCGACCTGTTCCAGTACTTGCGCGATCCGCGCGCCGCCCAGCTTCACGACTTTCTCGCCCGCCGCGGCATTCTCGTGCGCCTGTTCGAGGCGCCTGCCGCCGTGCGTCTTGGCTTGCCTGCCAGTGCGGCGGATGAACAGCGCCTGCGCCAGGCGCTGCAGGACTACCAGAAGGAATCGGCATGACCACCCTCATGGTGCAAGGCACCACCTCCGATGCCGGCAAGAGCACGCTGGTCACCGCCCTGTGCCGTTGGCTGTTGCGCCAGGGTGTCGGCGTGGTGCCGTTCAAGCCGCAGAACATGGCGCTCAACAGCGCGGTGACCGCCGACGGTGGCGAGATTGGCCGCGCCCAGGCGGTGCAGGCCCAGGCCTGCCTGCTGGCACCGCATACCGACATGAACCCGGTACTGCTCAAACCCAACAGTGACACCGGCGCCCAGGTCATCGTCCATGGCCGCGCGGTGACCAGCATGAACGCCGTCGCCTATCACGACTACAAGGCCATCGCCATGCAGGCGGTCCTGGCCTCGCACCAGCGCCTGAGCGCTGCCTACCCGGTGGTGATGGTCGAAGGCGCAGGCTCTCCTGCCGAGATCAACCTGCGGGCCGGCGATATCGCCAACATGGGCTTTGCCGAGGCGGTGGACTGCCCGGTGATCCTGGTTGCCGACATCAACCGTGGCGGTGTGTTCGCCCACCTGGTCGGCACCCTCGAACTGCTGTCGCCCAGTGAGCAGGCGCGGGTGAAGGGGTTTGTCATCAACCGTTTTCGCGGAGACATCGCCTTGCTGCAACCGGGCCTGGACTGGCTCGAGCAGCGTACCGGCAAACCGGTGCTGGGTGTGCTGCCCTACATCACCGACCTGCACCTGGAGGCCGAGGACGGCATCGACCGGCGCCAGTCGCTCAAGGGCGATCGTGTGCTCGTGGTGATCGTTCCGGTATTGCCGCGCATCAGCAACCACACCGACTTCGACCCGCTGCGCCTGCACCCGCAGGTGGACTTGCAGTTCATTGGCCCCGGCCAGCCGATTCCGCCTGCCGACCTGATCATCCTGCCCGGCTCCAAGAGCGTGCGCGGTGACCTGGCGCAGTTGCGCGAGCGCGGTTGGGACAGCGCCATCGCCCGTCACCTGCGTTACGGCGGCAAGCTCATCGGCATCTGCGGCGGGCTGCAGATGCTGGGGCGCCAGGTGCACGACCCGCTGGGGCTGGAAGGGCCGGCGGGTTCGAGCGCTGGGCTGGGCCTGTTCGACTACGCCACCGTGCTGGAAGCCGAAAAGCAGCTGCGCAATGTCGAAGGCGTGCTGAGCCTCGAGCAGGCACCGGTGTCGGGCTACGAAATTCATGCAGGCGTCACCCAGGGGCCTGCGCTGGAGCAGCCTGCGGTGATGCTCGCAGATGGACGTGCCGATGGCGCGATCAGCGCTGACGGGCAGATCCTCGCCACCTACCTGCACGGTTTGTTCGAGGGTAGCCAGTCGTGCGCCGCGCTGCTGCGCTGGGCCGGGCTGGATGACGTCGAGGTGGTCGATTACGAGGCGCTGCGCGAACGCGATATCGAACGCCTGGCCGACCTCATCGAGCAGCACCTGGACACCGCGCGGTTGCGCGCCTTGTGTGGAGTAGCCTGAGATGCGCAACCTGATCCTCGGTGGTGCCCGCTCGGGCAAGAGCCGCCTGGCCGAGCAACTGGCCGTGGCCAGTGGTTTGCCGGTCACCTATATCGCCACCAGCGAGCCGCTGGACGGCGAGATGAATGAACGCGTGCGCCTGCACCGCGAGCGCCGGCCTTCTGACTGGGGGCTGATCGAAGAGCCTCTGGCCCTGGCCCGCGTGCTGCGCGCCGAAGCAGACGTAGGGCGTTGCCTGCTGGTGGATTGCCTGACCCTGTGGCTGACCAATCTGCTGATGCTCGATGACCCGCAGCGCCTGGTCGAGGAGCGTGACACGCTGCTCGACTGCCTGGCCAGCCTGCCCGGCACGCTGATCCTGGTCAGCAACGAAACCGGCCTGGGCGTGGTGCCCATGGGCGAGCTGACCCGCCGTTACGTCGACCTGGCCGGCTGGCTGCACCAGGCGGTGGCCGAACGCTGTGAGCGCGTGGTGCTCACGGTTGCCGGCCTTCCTCTCATGCTCAAAGGACCTGCTCTATGAACACCTCCTGGTGGCTCGATGCCTGCCAACCCCTCGACAACGATGCCATGGAGCAGGCGCGCACCCGTCAGCAGCAACTGACCAAGCCCGCCGGATCGCTGGGCCAACTGGAAGCGCTGGCGATTACCCTGGCCGGCCTGCAAGGTCGCGAGCGTCCGACCCTCGAGCGCGTGGCGATCGGCTTGTTTGCCGGTGACCATGGCGTGGTGGAGGAGGGTATCTCCGCCTATCCCCAGGCTGTGACTGGCCAGATGTTGCGCAATTTCGTCGGCGGTGGGGCGGCGATCAGTGTGTTGGCGCGTCAATTGGAGGCGACGCTGGACGTGGTCGACCTGGGGACCATCGACCCGGAACTGCAACTGCCGGGCGTGCATCACCTGCGCCTGGGCGCCGGCACTGCCAACTTCGCCCGCCAGCCGGCGATGACCGACGCGCAACTGCGCGCCGCGCTCGGGGCCGGGCGCGACAGTGCCTTGCGCGCCGCAGGCCAGGGCGCACAGCTGTTTATCGGTGGCGAGATGGGGATTGGCAACACCACGGCAGCGGCAGCCCTGGCCAGCGCATTGCTGGGGTGCCCGGCCGATGCCCTGAGCGGCCCGGGTACTGGGCTCGACAGTGCCGGCGTGCGGCACAAGGCCGAGGTGATCGAGCGAGCCCTGGCACTGCATGGCCTGCAGAACGCTGACCCGCTGCGGGCATTGGCCTGCGTCGGTGGTTTCGAGATCGCGGCGCTGGCGGGTGCATACCTGGCCTGCGCGCAGAGTGGGGTCGCGGTGCTGGTCGACGGCTTCATCTGCAGCGTGGCGGCCTTGGTTGCCGTACGCCTCAATCCGCAGTGTCGCCAGTGGCTGCTGTTCGCCCACCAGGGCGCCGAGCCTGGGCATCGCGCCTTGCTCGAGGCGCTGCAGGCCGAACCGTTGCTGGCCCTCGGGCTGCGCCTGGGCGAGGGCAGCGGTGCTGCGCTGGCGGTGCCGCTGATGCGCCTGGCCTGCGCCCTGCACGGGCAGATGGCGACCTTCGCCGAAGCGGCGGTGGCGGATCGTCCGGCATGATCCTCGATCTGCTGCGTCATGGTGAGACCGAACTGGGCGGCGGCTTGCGCGGCAGCCTGGACGACGCCCTGACCGCGCAAGGCTGGGCGCAGATGCGCGCGGCTGTCGCGGTGGGTGGGCCTTGGGATGTGCTGGTCAGTTCGCCGTTGCAGCGTTGCGCACGTTTCGCCGACGAACTGGGCGCAAGTCTCCAACTGCCGGTGCAACTGGAAGCGGGTGTGCGCGAGCTGCACTTTGGCGAGTGGGAAGGACGCAGCGCGGCGCAGATCATGCAGACCGAAGCGGACGCGTTGGGGCGTTTCTGGGCCGACCCCTACGCCTTCACGCCGCCTGCAGGCGAGCCGGTGGCCGACTTCGCCGAGCGTGTGCTGACAGCGGTCGAAACCCTGGCCCGGCAACACTCCGGCAAGCGCGTTCTGCTGGTAACCCACGGCGGTGTCATGCGCCTGTTGCTGGCCCGCGCCCGTGGATTGCCGCGCGAGCAGTTGCTGCAGGTCGAGGTGCGGCACGCTGCGCTGATGCGTCTGGCGCTGCAGGCCGATGGCCAGTTGCGTGAGGTGGTTTGATGCTGCCGTTCTGGATTGCCCTGCAGTTTCTCAGCAGCCTGCCGGTAAGCCTGCCGGGCATGCCGGAGCCGCGGCAGATGGGCCGTTCGCTGCTGTTCTACCCGGCAGTCGGGTTGCTGTTCGGCCTGCTGTTGTGGGCTGCCAGCGCGCTGCTGCAGGGCGTTGCGGCACCGTTGCAGGCTGCACTGCTGCTGGCCTTGTGGGTGCTGCTCAGCGGCGCCCTGCACCTGGATGGCCTGGCCGACAGTGCCGACGCCTGGTTGGGTGGCTTCGGCGATCGCGAGCGCACCTTGCAGATCATGAAAGACCCGCGCAGTGGCCCGATTGCCGTGGTCACCCTGGTGTTGGTGCTGCTGCTGAAGTTCTGTGCCCTGTGGGTGCTGGTCGAGCGTGGCGCGGGTGCCTGGCTGGTTCTGGCGCCAGTGGTCGGGCGGGCTGCGATGCTCGGTTTGTTCCTCTGTACACCTTATGTGCGTGCCGGGGGACTGGGCTCGGCACTGGCCGAACACCTGCCCAGGCGTGCGGCGGGCTGGGTACTGCTGGGCAGTGCGCTGGCCTGTCTGGTGTTGGGTGGCTGGCTGGCGCTATGGCTACTGCTGGTGGCAGCGCTGGTCTTTGCGTTCTTGCGGCGGCAGATGTGTCGCCGATTGGGCGGGACCACCGGTGACACTGCGGGTGCACTGCTGGAGTTGCTGGAACTGGGCGTGGTGCTGGGGTTGGCGCTGCTGGGTTGATGATCGCGGACGATCGATCCAGAAATATCCTTCACTCATTGGCGAAACGTCTTGTTGGTGACGGGGATACGCTCGCTATCCCTTCGCCTTGTCAGGAGTCGCCCCGATGCGTCACTGGATATTCGCTGGCCTGCTGGCGCTGGCACCGCTGCCGGCCCTGGCAGCCGACCTGATCGACTTCTGGAACACCCCCCGCCATGGCGGTAACAGCTTCAACCGCCTGCCGCCGGATCAGGCCTATTTCGATGCCCTGAAAGCCTACGGTGCCACCTGGGTGCGGCTTTCCTACGACAAGTGGAGGCCTGCCGGCAGGGACTTCCTTCTAGGAGATGCCGACCACTACGACGGTCTTGTCGCCGCCGACCTCGCTGAGTTGAAACAGGTGCTGGACCGCGCCCAGCAGGCCGGGCTCAAGGTGGTCATTGCACCGCTTTCGCTGCCTGGCATGCGCTGGTCGCAGAATAACCATGGCCAGTTCGACGATAGGTTGTGGCAGGACAAGCTTTACTGGCAGCAATCCGCTACCTTCTGGCGCGATCTGGCAGGGGCGCTGAAGGATCATCCCGCAGTCGCAGCCTACAACCTGGTCAATGAGCCGGCCCCGGAAAAGCAGGGTGGCCTGCCGGAGCATGCCTCGCAAGACCAGATGAAGGCCTGGTATGCGCGACAGCAGGGCGGGTTGCGTGACCTGCCGGCACTGTCGGCCAAGCTGCTGGCAGCGATCCGGGCGGTGGACGACAAGACCCCGGTGATGGTCGATGCCGGCTGGTATGCCGCAGCCGATGCTTTCGGCTATTGGCCAAGGCCGCTGGCAGATGCGCGTGTGCTGTACAGCGTGCATATGTACGAACCCTACGCTGCCACCAGTGCGCCGAACATGGCGCGCAAGCGGCCGTTCGAATACCCGGGCAGGGTGCCTTTCGCGGGGCGCGACGAGCACTGGGATGCGGCGCGGGTAGCACAGTACCTGCAACTTCCGCTGCAATGGGCCGAGGCCATGCGGGTCCCGCGTTCACGCCTGGTGGTCGGTGAGTTCGGCTGCATGCGCCGCCTGCCGGGCTGTCATCGCTACCTGGAGGACGTTCTGGAAGTGCTCGTGCGTGAGCGCCTGCACTGGGCTTTCTACAGTTTTCGCGAGGACAGCTGGGATGGCATGGACTACGAGCTGGGTACCGATAAGGTGCCATGGCGCTACTGGAAAGCCATCGATGAGGGAGCGCCCGATCCGCTGGTACGTCATGCCAGCGAGGCATTCGAGCCAATCCGTCGTCGCTTGCAGCCCTGAGCAGGCGCAGAAACTTCTTGCAACATCCAAGGTGCGGGTATATACACGCATTTATGTTGACCAGTGAATGCATCTGCACCCATCTACGTCGTGCCGCCCGTGGGGTGAGCCGACATTACGACGAAGCCTTGGCGGATTTCGGGATAAATGTCGCGCAGTTTTCCCTGTTGCGTCATCTGCAACGGCTTGATCAGCCGAGCATTACCAGCCTGGCTGAGGCCATGGGCCTGGATCGCAGTACCCTGGGCCGCAACCTGCGGGTGCTGGAAGCTGACGGGCTGGTGTCGCTCGGCGAAGGCAGCGACCAGCGCAATCGCCTGGTGTGCCTGACCGAAGCAGGCAAGGCGTGCCTGGCTGCCGCACATCCTGCCTGGGAGCAGGCTCAGCTACAGTTGGTCGAGCATCTGGGCGAGAGTCAGCGCGATGAACTGGTTCGCTTGCTGGAGCGTTTGGCCTGAAATGTGCCCTATAAAGCGGGTATATACCCGCACAAACCTTGCGATGGCTAGGAGACAACAACAATGACTTCTGTTTGGCGAACCAGTGGCTGGGTGCTGCTCGGGGCGGCGCTGATCCTGGCGCTGTCGCTGGGTGTGCGACATGGCTTTGGCCTGTTCCTGGCCCCCATGAGCGCGGATTTTGGCTGGGGGCGCGAAGTCTTCGCCTTCGCCATTGCCCTGCAGAACCTGATCTGGGGATTGGCCCAGCCGTTCGCCGGCGCGCTGGCCGATCGCCTGGGCGCGGCGCGGGTGGTGATCATTGGCGGCATTCTCTACGCTGCCGGCCTGGTACTGATGGGCATGGCCGATTCGATCTGGTCGTTGTCGCTGAGTGCTGGCTTGCTGATCGGCATCGGGCTTTCCGGTACCTCGTTCTCGGTAATCCTCGGTGTGGTTGGCCGTGCGGTGCCGCCGGAGAAACGCAGCATGGCCATGGGTATTGCCAGCGCGGCGGGATCGTTCGGCCAGTTCGCCATGCTGCCGGGTACGCTTGGGCTGATCCAGTGGCTGGGCTGGTCGGCAGCGTTGCTGGTGTTGGGTTTGATGGTGGCGCTGATCGTGCCTTTCGTCGGGCTGCTGCGTGATCGGCCGCTACCCAGTCAAGGCGGCGAGCAGACGCTGGGCCAGGCACTGCGCGAGGCGTGCTCGCACTCCGGTTTCTGGTTGCTGGCCCTGGGCTTTTTCGTCTGTGGCTTCCAGGTGGTGTTCATCGGTGTGCACCTGCCGGCCTATCTGGTCGACCAGCACTTGCCGGCGACCATCGGTACCACGGTGCTGGCACTGGTCGGGTTGTTCAACATTGTCGGCACCTACACCGCCGGCTGGCTGGGCGGGCGCATGTCCAAGCCGCGTCTGCTGACCAGCCTGTATCTGCTGCGGGCGGTGGTGATCGTGCTGTTCCTGTGGGCACCGGTGACCGAATTCAGCGCCTACCTGTTCGGCATCGCCATGGGCCTGTTGTGGTTGTCGACGGTGCCGCTGACCAACGGCACGGTGGCGACCCTGTTCGGGGTGCGTAACCTGTCGATGCTGGGGGGCATCGTGTTCCTGTTCCACCAGCTCGGCGCCTTCCTCGGTGGCTGGCTGGGCGGGGTGGTGTATGACCGCACGGGTAGCTATGACTTGGTCTGGCAGATCTCCATTCTGCTCAGCCTGCTGGCGGCGGCCCTCAATTGGCCGGTGCGCGAACGCCCGGTTGCGCGCCTGCAGGCCAAGGCGGCATGAACCGCTCCTTGCTGCGCGGGCTGCTGGTAGCGGGTGCGCTGCTGGTGCTGGCGCTCGCCTGGTGGGGCTGGCATCAGGGCGGATTGGCATTGATGCAGCTGGGCATGGGCGTTTGTTAAGCGCTACCCTGCAAGGAATTGTCTTGTAGGAGATTGGGAACATGCTTACGCGTTGGCTCGCAGTACCCTTGCTCGCTTTGGCGGCCACTTCCTCCAGCTGGGCCGCCGATTGTCCGGCGCTGCTGCAAGGCAGCCTGCCGGAGCTACGCGGCAAGGGCCAGGTCGATCTGTGCCAGCGGTACGCTGGCAAGCCGCTGGTGGTGATCAATACCGCCAGCTACTGCGGCTTCGCGCCGCAGTTCGAGGGGCTGGAGGCTGCCTACAAGGAGTACCACGAGCAGGGGCTGGAAATGCTCGGCGTGCCCTCCAACGACTTCAAGCAGGAAGATGCCGACAGCGAGAAGACTGCCAAGGTCTGCTACGCCAACTACGGTGTCACCTTCACCATGACCAAGACTCAGCCGGTGCGCGGCAAGGATGCGATCCCGCTGTTCGTCGAGCTGGCAAAGCAGAGCAGTGCACCCAAGTGGAATTTCTACAAGTACGTGGTGGACCGGCGAGGCAAGGTGATCGGCAATTTTTCCAGCCTGACCAAGCCGGATGATCCGGCGTTCCGGGCGGCTATCGAGAAGGCCATAGCTTCGCAGCCCTGATGCGGTGCTGTCTCATGCGGGCGGTCAGTGCGGATGCACGGTGATGGCCACCAGGCGCATCACCACGGGCCGCACCATGAGCACGCAGACGAACGCCACCGGCATCGCCAGTTGGTAGGCCTGGAGCACCTTGCGCAAGTAGCCTTGGTCGATGCCGGCCGTGGCAGCGGTGATCACGAAGCACATCAGCATCGCCATGATCGCCGACATGTAGAAGGCGAAGACATAGGGTGTGGCACTGGCGCGCAGCTTGCGACGGCGGGGTTGGGACAAAGGAGTCATGAGGGCGCCTCTCGGTTGGACATGAGAAGCGCAGGTTAACAATGGTCAGTTGTGCGCTGTAGACCAGCCGGGTTGAGTTCTTTATAAAGAGATTCTTACGAATCCCAAGAGCGCAGCCATGGATCTGCTCAATGCCATCCGCAGTTTCATCAAGGTCGTCGAGGCTGGCAGCATTGCCGGTGCAGCGCGCACACTGGGCCTGAGTGCGGCAGCGGTCAGCCAGAACCTGGCGCGCCTGGAGGCGCACCTGCAGGTCCGTCTGCTGTCGCGCAGCACGCGCAGCATGGCGCTCACGCCTGCTGGCAGCCAGTATTACAGCCGGGTCAAGCATGTAGAACGTGACCTGATCCTGGCCGAACAGGAGGTCACCACCCCCGATACCGAGCCGCAGGGGCGCTTGTGCATTGCCGCCTCATCGGCGTTCGGGCGCCGCATCCTGGCGCCCCTGATTCCTGCCTTCAGTGCGCGCTATCCGCTGCTTTCGATAGAAATGGTTGCGAGTGATCGCCGGGTCAGTCATGCCCGCGAAGATGTCGATGTCAGTCTGCGTATTACGCCGCAGCTGGAAGATCATCTGCTGGCGCGACATATCGCCCGGATTCCGTTCATCTGTTGCGCCTCGCCGGGATATCTGGCCAGGGCTGGCCGACCCACCACGCCCGAGGCGCTGCGTGATCATCGCTGCCTGGTGTTGCGTTATCCGGTCGATGGTCGCCTGCTGCGCTGGGGCTTTGTGCGTGATGGCATGCGCTTCGAGGCGGAGTTCGACAATGTATTGATCAGCGACGACATCGAGGCCTTGGCGGAAATGGCGCTCAACGATGGTGGGGTGACGCGCCTGGCCGAGTTCCTTGTGCGTCCGCACCTGGACAGCGGTCAGTTGGTGCCGTTGTTCGACTCTGCCCAACCCGGCGAGGCCTATGCGCAGACCGAACCGATGGATGTGTTCCTGTGCGTGGCCGATCGCTTTGCCATGACCACCAAAGTTCGGGTATTCATGGAGTACCTGCAGGCGAGCCTTGGGGAGCATTGGCGCGTGCAGGCATGAAAAACCGCCACGAAGGCGGTTTTTCTTGCAGCTTGAACCCACTCAGAAGCGGTAGGTGAGCGACGCTCCGATGCCGTGAGCGCTGTTCTCGTACTTGGCCTGGTAGGTGCCTTTGGTGGCGCTGGCCAGGTTCACCTTGGTGTCCTCTTCCCACAGGTAGGAGTAGGCCACGTCGATGGTCACGTCGTCGGTCGGGCTATAGCCGGCACCCAGGCTGAAGATCTTGCGATCGCCAGTAGGGATGCGCGGAGAGCGGTCGTGGTTATTGGTCGGCGACTGGTCGACGGTGAAGCCGGTGCGCAGGGTCCACTCCTTGTTCACCTTGTACGAGGCACCGATGGCGTGAGCCCAGGTGTCGTGCCAGTTCTGCTCTTCGCTGATGGTGCCGAACTGGCCGGCCAGCGGTGCAGGGACGTCGTTGGTGACGGTGATGTCCTTCAGACGGCTCCAACGGGTCCAGGTGCTGCCTGCGTACAGGGTCCACTGGTCGTCGAGTTCGTGGGTGACCGAGAAGTCCACCGACTCGGGCGTCTTGATCTTCAGGTCGGCGTCGAATTTGCTGCCGCTGAACGGGCCGATCAACGCGTTGTTGATCTTGGTCTTGCCTTCGAGCTTGTAGTCGACCATCGAGTGATAGGTCAGGCCGAGGCGGGTGCGGTCGGTGGCCTGGACCAGGATACCGATGTTGTAGCCAACGGCGGTGTCATCACCCTTGATCTTCACTTCGCCATCGTTGCGGCCAGGGGAGCGCGGGTTGATGGTGCTCGAACCCAGTTCGCCCTCGATACGGTTGATGGTCGGGCCGAAACCGATCGACACCTTGTCGTTGAAGGCGTAGCTGACGGTCGGCTGGAAGGTGACCACTTCGACGTGGCTCTTCTTGCCCCAGTAGCGTGCCGCGTGGTTGCTGCCGTAGTCAGTGACCAGGCCGAAGGGCACGTAGACGCCGAAGCCCAGGCTCCAGTGGTCGTCGATTGGCTTGACGTAGTAGCCCATGGGCACGCCTACGAACGGCACCATGTCACCGTCCATTTTCCCGCCCAGGTTGCTGCCGCGGCCGGAAATGTCGGTCTTGGCGATGACGGCTGCGCCGCCTACGGTGATCTGTTCGCGCTTGAGGCGCGACATGCCGGCAGGGTTTCCGTAAATGGTGCTGGCATCGTCGGCAGAGGAAGAACGACCCGCAAAACCTGTCCCCATGCCACTGACGCTCTGTTCGTTGAGGGCGAAGCCGCTGGCGAACAGTTGGCTGGAAGCGAGCGCGATAGCGACGCCGAGAGAGGTTTTGAGCATGACTGTTTTCATTATTAGAACTCCTTGGGATCTCCGGGGCGAAAAGCTACCAACAAATCACGCACTACGCCATAGCCTGTATCGGCGGAGATAGAGCGGTTTTGTAGGACAATCCGACCAAAATTCCCTTTTTTCCGGTTTGCTTGTAGGACGGTTCTTAAGATGCCTGGGACATTATCGGATTTACCCAGCAGTGCCAGGCCTGCGTGAAGTCGCGCAGGCGTCCCTGGGGGTGGAAGGTCTGTCGCCAGATTCGTGCGAGCCCTAGAAGATCGTCGGGGGCGGGTAGAGGCGTGGCCTGTTCTTCGATGAGCATCCAGGCGATGGCGGTGGCATAGCGCAGGTTGACCGTCAGCTCCAGGTGCGGGCCACCAAGGAAGGCATGCTGACTGGCAAGCCCGCGGACCAGGCTTGCCAGCTCGGGATCGCGGGCCAGGTAATCGTCCCAGAGGGTTTGATGGCGCGTCTCGCCGATCCTGTACAAGCCGTGACCGCGACGGTCATGCAGGGCTGCTCCAAGGCTGGACTCGCTAGCTGCGACGCCCAGCAGCAAGGCTTCGGCGCTCGCGCTATGGCGATCCAGGTAGATCAGCGTGGGGCGGATCACATATTGACTCAACTCGTTCGCAGCGATACCCATGATGCCCTCGAACTGTCAGGGGCCGACGGGCGCTGGAGCTTGGCAGCTAATGGATGATCAGGCCCGCCGGAAGCGGCTCGCACCGCTCGAGTTGAAGTGTAGTGTGATAATCATGGTGTAAAGGGCTGTTTTTAAATCGATTGCTGCCGCAGCGCCTCTGCCATATGCCTTGTGGCAATTAAGCAAAGAGCGTTTCGGGCAGCAATCAGGGGCGGTCATTCATGGGGTGAATCCTCACCCATTCATTCATGCGACCAACGACTGGCGGGTGCGATCGATCACCGCCTGCAGCGGCTCTGCGTGGGTGTATTGCTCTGGATACAGGCGCTCGGTGTGGCAGGCCACGCCGTGTTCGTCGACCAGGGTGAAGCTGAAGCTGCCCTTGCGAGGGGCAACGATGAGGCACTTCAGTGGGGCGAAGGCCTGAGAAAGCGTGCCGAAGGCGCGCTGGATCTGATGGTGATTAGTCATTTTTTTAGATTTCCTGCTCAAGACACGGGTTTCGATCCGTGCACAATAGAAACGTTCCGGTGACGCCTTTATTAAGGGAGGCGAAAAACCTGACCGGAACAGAGCAGCCAGAGGTAGCGCAAGCACAAGTAAGGCGCCGGGCTGACTGGTAGGTACTTCGGAAGGCGGGCAGCATCCCACGGACCAGGTTCGAGGCCACTGGGTGAAGATCCCGATCAATCTGTCATTAGGTGATTCGTGCTGGAGCGGCTGTTGCCGTCGAGGGAATCATCGAGTGGGCCGGTCCTGGTTTCAGCGGTGCTACCCGGGGAGGGTGGCCATTCGCAAGGACGTTGCGGCCAGAATTGACGTTCAGCTTGGTACTAACGGCGGCCACACTACTGGAAGGTTTGCGGCATGGCAAGCGTTTTTTGATTTTCTTCAGCGAAGCCGAGCATTATCTCTGTTCGTGGTGCATCTGTGAAGGGATGGGTTGCGGTAACACGATGCTGTTTTCCCGCCGTGGTGCGAGCCTGCGCACTTTGTTGGCGCACTTGTGCACACTTGGAGCATGACTTGTAACTGTTCTGCAACGTCTTCCCCGGACGCCGCCAATGACTTGACTGAGCCCTTAAGTCAATGAAAAAAAACACTTATTTAGGCTGGTGAAAAAATCGTCAGTTTGACTGTAAGCCCCATTCCACAGGGGTTTGCGGGCGCCAAGGGGGGGTTGTCCACCGAGTTATCCACAGGTTCTGTGGATTGTCCCTAGGGCTTGCTCTAGGACGGGCGTGCCAGCTGTTTTCGGAAGGGTCCGACACCTAGCCATGGAAAATACTTACCGCCTTTCTCTGGGGTGAAAACGTCAAGAAAAGAACCATGAAATTTTTTTTTCCGACGCCCCAATGTTGCCCCGGGCCTTTGTCGAAAAAATCGAGTAGAGTGGCGCGCCTCTCGAATCACCATCGCTGTTGTCATGAAGTTTCGTGGTAAATCCCCCGCCGGTTCCCCCGCCATTGCGCCGTTGGTTTCTCCCAAGCGCTTTTCCCTGAAAGTGGCCCTGTGGCTGCTCGACAACCCGCGCCTGGCTGACAAGCCCAGCGTCAAGCACCTCGCTGGGCGCATGCTCAAGCAACCCGCCCGGCAGGGCGTGGTGGTAGCGCAGAGTCGCCTGGGGCAGATGCTCTGCCGTGACTGTGGCACTGCGCGGGATCGGCGTATCGGCCATGAGCTGCTGCGCCAGGCCGCCCGCGCCGGTGACAGTCGGGCTCAGCTCGAATATGGCCGGTTGTGCCAGGCGCAGGATCCCGAGCAAGCGCGGTACTGGCTGGAGCTGGCGGCGGGACAGGGTTCGCAGGAGGCGCGGCGGCTGCTTGGCCTGCTGCCTTCGGTGCAATAGCACCGGCAAAAAACCTGTAAGCTGCGCACAATCTAAGCGTTGACCGGAGCAAGCATGGCAGTGGACCTGGCCAGTATTCTATTGGGCATCGTGGCTGCCGCGGTGCCGTGCCTGGGGTGGGTGTTGCAGGTCCAGCGTCGGCTCGCCGCCCGCCAAACCGAAACCGGCCTGATGCAGGAACGCCTGAGTGCCGCGCAGTTGGCCCAGGCTGGCCTGCAGGCGCAGCTCGAAGCCTGCCGCGACGAGATCAGCGACCTCAGCGAAGCCAACAGCCACAAACAGGCGACGCTTGCTGCGCAGAATCGCGAGCTGGAACTGTTGCAGAACGAGCGCGACAACGCGCGCGATGCCGCCCATGCCTGGAACCTGGAGCGCGCTACCCGCGAAGCCGAACTGCGTCGCCTGGAGGCTCAGGCTGCGCGGCTGGACGCCGAACTGCGCGAGCAGCAGGAAAGCCACGCCCAGCGCCTGGACGACTTGCAGGAAGCCCGCGATACGCTACGTGCCCAGTTCGCCGAGATGGCCACCAAGATTTTTGACGAGCGCGAGCAGCGCTTCGCCCAGACCAGTCAGCAGCACCTGGGACAATTGCTCGATCCGCTCAAGGAGCGCATCCAGGCCTTCGAAAAGCGTGTCGAAGAGAGCTACCAGCAGGAGGCCCGCGAGCGCTTCTCGCTGGGCAAGGAGCTTGAGCGCCTGCAGCAACTCAACCTGCGTCTGTCTGATGAGGCCACCAATCTCACCCAGGCGCTCAAGGGCCAGAAGACCCAGGGCAACTGGGGCGAGTTGATTCTCGAGCGGGTACTGGAGCATGCGGGCCTTGAGAAAGGCCGCGAGTACCAGACCCAGGTCAGCCTGAAGAGCGCCGATGGCGAGCGTTTCCAGCCCGATGTGCTGATCATGCTGCCGGGGGACAAGCAGGTGGTGGTCGATGCCAAGGTCAGCCTCACCGCCTACCAACAGTTCGTCTCCGGCAATGACGAGGCGGCGCTCAAACAGCACGTGCAGTCCTTGCGCAGTCACGTCAAAGGCCTCTCCAGCAAGGATTACAGCCGGCTGGATGGCTTGCACAGCCTGGATTTCGTATTGCTGTTCGTACCCATCGAAGCGGCCTTCTCGGCAGCGCTGCAAGCGGAGCCGGGCCTGTTCCAGGAAGCCTTCGACCGACAGATCGTCATTGTCAGCCCCACCACCTTGCTCGCGACCCTGAGGGTCATCGACAGCCTGTGGAAGCAGGAGCGTCAGGGCCAGAACGCCCGCGAGATCGCCGAGCGTGCGGGTTGGCTGTACGACAAGTTCGTGCTGTTCATCCAGGACCTGGACGAGCTCGGTGCGCGCCTGCAGCAGGTCGACAAGGCCTACGCCGCAGCGCGCAACAAACTGTGCGAAGGGCGCGGCAACCTCATCAGCCGCAGCGAGCAGCTCAAGCTGCTGGGCGCGCGCGCCAGCAAGAGCTTGCCTGCCGACCTGCTGGAGCGTGCGCTGTCGGATGAGGCGCTGGCCGATGCGACGCTTACTGAACCAGGCTCAGATGCCGATTGAGCAACGCACGCAGGGCGGCGGGCTTGACCGGCTTGGCCAGGTAGTCCAGCCCTGCAGCATGCACCTGGGCGATGGTTTCGTTGCGCCCGTCGGCACTGATCACCACGCCTGGAACGGGTTCACCCAGGCGCGTGCGTAGCCAGGCCATCAGGCCAGTACCGGTTTCGCCGTCGTCCAGGTGGTAGTCCACCAGCGCCAGGTGCGGGCGCATGCCCTTCAATAGCAGCGCCTCGCACTCGGCCTGGTTGCGTGCGGTCCAGACCTGGCAGCCCCAGCGCCCGAGCAGGCTGTTCATGCCGATCAGGATGCTGTCTTCGTTGTCCACGCACAGCACCTGCAGCCCGGCGAGCGGTTGCCCGCCCGGTTCCACGGGCGCTGCGGGCGCTGCCACCGGATGCCTGGCGATCGGCACGCTGACCCGGAAAACGCTGCCCTTGCCTGGCCATGAGCGCACTTCCAGGCGATGCCCGAGCACCCGGCACAGGCCATCGGCGATTGCCAGGCCCAGGCCCAGGCCTTTTTCGGCGCGGGTCTGATGGCTGTCCAGGCGTTTGAACTCCTGGAAGATCACCTGCAGTTTGTCGTCGGCAATGCCCGGACCGCGATCCCAGACTTCCAGCCAAAGGTGCTCGCCTTCGCGTCGAGCGCCCAGCAGGATCGGGCTCTTGCCGTAACGCAGGGCGTTGGTGAGGAAGTTCTGCAGCACCCGGCGCAACAGTTTCATGTCGCTGGCGACTTGCAGCCGGCTGCCGCGCAGGCGGAATTCCAAGCCTTTCTCGGCCGCCAGTACCTTGAACTCGGCGCCCAGGGTGTCGAACAGTTCGTTGAGCGCGAAGGGCTTGATGTCGGGGGTGACCTTGCCATTCTCCAGGCGCGAGATGTCCAGCAGGTCGCTGATCAATTCCTCTGCCGAGCGCAGCGAGCTGTCCATGTGCTGCACCAGTTGCTGGGCCTCTTCACTCAGGCCCTCGGCCTGTTGCGACAGGGCGGCGGAGAACAGCCGCGCGGCATTCAGCGGTTGCATCAGGTCGTGGCTGACGGCAGCGAGGAAGCGGGTCTTGGACTGGCTGACCGCCTCGGCATGGCTCTTGGCCTCCGACAACGCCTGGTTCAACTGCGACAGCTCGTGTGTGCGCTCGGCCACGCGCTGCTCCAGGCCCTCGTTGGCGTCCTTGAGCGCCTGTTCGGCTTCGCGGAACGGGGTGATGTCGGTAAAGCTCATGACGAAGCCACCGCCGGGCATGGGATTGCCGATCAGTTCGATCACCCGCCCGTTGGGGAACAACCGTTCCGAGGTGTGCGCCCGGCCCTGGCGCATCCAGTGCAGGCGCCTCGCCACGTGCACCTGCGCCTCGCCCGGGCCGCACAGGCCGCGCTCGGCGTTGTAGCGGATGATGTCGGCGATCGGTCGGCCGACACTGATCAGCCCGTCGGGGTAGTTGAACAGTTCGAGATATCGACGGTTCCAGGCCACCAGGTGCAGGTTCTGGTCGACCACACTGATGCCCTGGTTGATGTTCTCGATGGCGCCTTGCAGCAGGGCGCGGTTGAATTGCAAAACCTCGCTGGCTTCGTCGGCGATGCGCACCACGTCTTCGAGCTGCATGTCGCGGCCTTCGATGGCGGCCTTGACCACCGCACGGGTGGAGGAGGTGCCGAGCACGCCAGCGAGCAGGCGCTCGGTGTGTTCGATCCAGTCGCCGTCGGCGTTCTGGTTGGGGTTGAAGCCCTTGCCCTGGCGGTAGGCGAAGCGGATGAAGCTCTGCCGCGCGCGTTCCTCGCCGACGAAACGCGCGGCAAGGTTGAGCAGATCGTCGATCTGCACGGCCAGCAGAGGGCGGCTGCTGGGGCGGGCGCTGGTTTGCTGGCCGATGAAGCGCCCGGCCTGCCAGTGCTCGGAAACCCGGGTGCGCGACAGAATCGAGACCCAGGCAAAGAGCATGAAGTTGCCCGCCAGCGACAGCACCACCCCTTGTGTCAGCGGGGTGATCGGCAGGTCCAGTGGGTTGCCGTGCAGCCAGGCAAGGCCGGGGAACAACTGCAGCGACCAGCCCAGGCTATGGGCGGCGATCGGCAGCACCAGGGTGTAGAACCACAGGAAGATGCCCGCAGCGAGGCCGGCGAACACGCCGCGGCGGTTGGCCTGCTTCCAGTACAGGGCGCCGAGCATCGCCGGGGTCAGCTGGGTGACTGCGGCGAAGGCGATCTGGCCGATGGTCGCAAGGCTGGCGGTGGAGCCGAGCAGGCGATAGCTGACGTAGGCCAGCAGCAGGATGACCACGATGGCCACCCGGCGCACCGAGAGCATCCAGTGGCGGAACGCCTCGAACGGGCGCTCGGCGTTGGTGCGTCGCAGCAGCCAGGGCAGCAGCATGTCGTTGGAGACCATGGTCGACAGCGCCACCGCCTCGACGATCACCATGCCGGTAGCGGCCGAGGCGCCGCCGATGAAGGCCAGCAGGGCCAGGCTCGGGTGGGCTTCGGCCAGCGGCAGGCTGATGACGAAGGAGTCGGAGATCACCGTGCCTGGCAGCATCATCTGCCCGGCCAGGGCGATCGGCACCACGAACAGTGCCGCCAGCACCAGGTATAGCGGGAACACCCAGCGGGCCAGGCGCATGTCCTGAGGCTCGATGTTCTCGACCACGGTGACGTGGAACTGCCGCGGCAGACAGATGATCGCCATCATCGCCACGGCGGTCTGCACCACCATCGATGGCCAGTTGATCGTCTCCTGCCAGTAGCTTTCCAGGTGGATCGACTGGCGCGCCTGGCTGAACAGGTCGTCGAAGCCGTCATACAGGTTGAACACCACGAAGGCGCCCACGGCAAGAAACGCCAGCAGCTTGATCAGGGACTCGAAGGCGATGGCCAGCACCATGCCGCGATGGTGCTCGGTGACATCCAGGCTGCGCGTGCCGAAGACGATGGCGAACAGCGCCAGCACCAGCGACACCACCAGCGCCGTGTCCTGCACCCGGGTGCCGGTAGCGTCGGGAGTGGCCCCGATCAGCAAGTTGACGCCGAGCACGATGCCCTTGAGCTGCAGGGCGATGTAAGGCAGCACGCCGACCAGACAGATCAGTGCAACCACCACCGCGAGCGTCTGCGACTTGCCGTAGCGGGCGGCAATGAAGTCGGCGATCGAGGTGATGTTCTGCTGCTTGCTGATCAGCACCATCTTCTGCAGCACCCAGGGTGCGAAGATCAGCAGCAGCACCGGGCCCAGGTAGATCGGCAGGAACGCCCAGAGTTGCTCGGCCGCCTGGCCGACGGCGCCGAAGAAGGTCCAACTGGTGCAGTACACCGCCAGCGACAGGCTGTACACCCAGGCGCGCAGGCGCGGCGGCAACGGCGTGCTGCGACGGTCGCCGTAGAAGGCGATGGCGAACATGACGGCCATATAGGCCAGGGCGACCACGGCGATCAGCCCGCTGGACAACGACATGCAAACTCCGGAGCAAAAATGAAAACGCGGTCCCGATCAATCAGTCTGGCACGCGGGCGCGGGTTCGTCAGCGCAGACGATGGTCGCAGTGGCAGGTGGTCGCAGGGGGCGCTCTAGACCTTCGCCCCTCGCGTCCCCAGGTAATAGAAGAGTGCCGCCAGCAGCACCGACAGCACCAGCAGGTAGAACACCGCCACCGGCACTACATACCCCAGGGCAAACCCGACCAGTACCGGCCCCAGTGCCGCGCCGAGGTTGGAGAGGTTCTGCGCGCCATAGTAGACGCCGCGCAGATGCTCCGGTGCGATCAGGTCGATGAACATGTACTCCGCCGGGATCACGATGATCTCGCCGAGGGTGAACACCAGCATTGCCAGGCACCAGCCCAGCACCGAGCCTGCCAGCGAGAAGCCCAGCAGCCCGGCGACGAACAGCGCCATCCCGGCCATCAGCCAGGGCATCAGGTACTGACGGCTGATGCGTCTGCCGATCAGGTATTGCAGGGCGATCACCGTCACGGCGTTGGTCGTCACCAGCACCCCGACCAACCGCGCCGCTTCGCTGGCGTGGGCCGTCACCACCAGGTATTGCGACAGGTAGGCGGTGAACTGGCCGAACACCACTGCACTGAGGGCGCCGCCCAGGGTGAAGCACACCAGGCGCCGGTCCCGCGCCAGCCCGATAGCCACTTGCATGAAGCCGACGCCGGGCAGTTGCGGCTCGCTGGGGCGTAACTGCCGATCGCCCAGACGCTGGTAGACCAGGCACATGAGCAGGCCGATCAGCGCCGAGACCAGGAAGGGCAGATGGCCATCGAGCTCGATCAGCGCCACCCCCAGCAACGGGCCGACGGCATAGCCGATGTTGCTGAGGGTGTACTTGATGGCGAACACCTCGGCGCGCTCCTCCACCGGCAGCAGGGCGCAGAATCCGGCCTTGCTGGCGATGTCGACCACCGCCAGGGCGAGGTTGATCAGCACCAGGCACAGGAAGAACAGCGCCACCGAGGGGCTGAACATGGCGACGGCGAACGACAGCGTGAACACCAGGGTTGCGACGATGATCACCGTATGGTTGCGCAGCGTGTCGACCAGATGACCGCCATACAGGCTCAACAACGAGGCGACGATCAGTGCCCCGCCGATCAGCAGGCCGATATGGCTGACCGACAGCTGGAAGCTGTCCGACAGATAGACGACCAGATAGGGCAGGGTGATCGCGCGCGCCAGGGTCAGCACGAAGGTGGTGAGCAGCAGCAGGCGGACAGCGGAAGGGTAGCGTTTGAGTGCGGCGAGCATTGCCACGTCCTTGTTGTTGGAGTTGTCGCAGGCAGCAAGCATAAGCCACCGGCTCTGGCTTGCGCTATATCTGCAAAATAGATAACAGATAGAGAAAATAACCGTTATATGGATATTCTTTGCAGGCATAAGATGATTCCACCTTACACGAGGAATCTTTGCCATGACCTGCCCACAGACTCGCGCTGCGTCCTTGCGGCCCTTCCACCAGTTGGCCCGCCCGCTGGAAGTGATCCGTCAGTTCACTCCGAACTGGTTTGCCGCGACCATGGGCACCGGCGTTCTGGCCCTGGCCTTGCGACAATTGGAGATTCCGGCTCTGCACGGTGCGGCAGAGGGTTTGTGGTGGCTGACCATCGGCCTGTTCATCTTGTTCTGCGCCCTGTACGGCGCGCGCTGGCTGCTGTTCTTCGACGAGGCACGGCGGATCTTCGCCCACTCCACGGTCTCGATGTTCTTCGGCACCATCCCCATGGGCCTGGCGACCATCCTCAATGGCGCGCTGGTGTTTGGCCTCGAGCGCTGGGGCGACGGCGTGGTGCCTTGGGTCGAGGCGCTCTGGTGGGTTGACGTGGCACTGGCATTGCTGTGTGGCGTGGCAATCCCTTATCTGATGTTCACCCGCCAGGAGCACAGCATCGACCAGATGACTGCAGTGTGGTTGCTGCCGGTGGTGGCGGCCGAGGTGGCGGCGGCCAGTGGTGGCCTGCTGGCGCCGCACCTGGCGGATGTCCATGCGCAGTTCCTGGTGGTGGTGACCAGCTACGTGCTGTGGGCGGTTTCGCTGCCGGTGGCGTTCAGTATCCTGACCATCCTCATGCTGCGCATGGCGCTGCACAAGCTGCCGCCGGCCAACATGGCCGCATCCAGCTGGCTGGCGCTGGGCCCGATCGGCACCGGGGCGCTGGGCATGCTGCTGCTGGGCGGCGATGCGCCCACAGTGTTCGCGGCCAATGGCCTGGGAAACCTGGGTGAAGTGGCACGCGGGTTGGGGCTGGTGGCCGGGATGGTGTTGTGGGGAGCCGGCCTGTGGTGGCTGCTGACCGCGGTACTGATCACCCTGCGCTACATGCGCCAGGGCATGCCATTCAACCTGGGCTGGTGGGGTTTTACCTTCCCGCTGGGGGTGTACAGCCTCGCCACCTTGAAGCTGGCGGCCTGGCTGGGCCTGGGTTTCTTCACGGTATTCGGGCAGGTGCTGGTGGTGATGCTGGCGCTGCTCTGGCTGGTGGTGGCGAGCCGCACGCTCAAGGGCGCCTGGCGTGGTGAGCTGTTCACCTCGCCCTGTATCGCAAATCGTTGAATGTGCTGACCTTTTAGTGGGTGGTCGCGCTCCCCGGTTACCTGGCAGTGCTCAAGAACGCTGTGCACCTGTGGGAGCGGGTTTACCCGCGAAGAAGCCACCGTGGCTTTCAAGCCGATAGGCGGAGGATTGACAGCGTTCAGGGCAGCAGGAATACTCTCGGAAAAATTCATATATATGTTTATATAACAAGACGAGAGACAGGCCCCATGAACACACTGCCCGGTGATGCGCGTCTGCCCCGCTACCAACAGCTGCGCGACCATATGGTCGAGCAGATCGCCAACAACCGCTGGCGCCCCGGTGAGGCCATTCCCACCGAAGCGGCCCTGGCCAGCGAGTTCGACATGTCGGTCGGCACCGTACGCAAGGCCGTCGATGTGCTGGTGACCGAGGGCGTGCTGGAGCGCCAGCAAGGCCGCGGCACCTTCATTCGCCGGCCGCAGTTCCATTCCTCGCTGTTCCGCTTCTTCCGCTTCGAGTCGGCCAACGGCGAACGTGCCGTGCCCGAGAGCCGCATCCTGTCCATCGAGCCAGTCCCGGCGCCCTCGGCGGTTGCCAGTGCCCTGGGCTTGGCGCCGGAAGCCGACGTCATTCACATCGTGCGCCTGCGTCTGCTCGGTGCCCAGCCGGTGTTGGCCGAGGAAATCTGGCTGCCACGGCAGACGTTCCAGCCATTGCTTGAGGTCGAGCTGGACCGCAAGGGCCCGCTGCTCTACCCGATCTACGAAGAGCTGTGCGGTCAGGTGGTGGCCTATGCCGAGGAGACCCTCACGGCCGAGTCGGTCGATGCCGTTCACGCGCGCCTGCTGCAGATGCCGGAGGGCAGCCCGGTGGTGGTGATCGAGCGTCTGGCCCGTGACTACGCCGGCAAACCGTTGGAATGGCGCCGTTCGCGCGGCCATGCCGAGCACTTCCGCTACCGCATCGATATTCGCTGACCGGGCGTTTCACGCCCCGTTGTGACTTCCGGCGCCGTGCCAGCACGGTGCCGTGGCTCTGCCTGCCTGGCCGGCGTGCGTCCGGCTGCCCCTGACCTCGCACACACGACATAGAAGGATAAGAAATCATGTTCAGTTGGTATCGCGAAATCACCTCGCGCGAACGCAAGACGTTCTGGGCCTGCTTTGGTGGCTGGTCGCTCGACGCCCTTGAGGTGCAGATGTTCGGCCTGGCCATCCCGGCGCTGATCGCCGCGTTTTCCCTGACCAAGGGCGATGCCGGGCTGATCAGTGGCCTGACGCTGGTCACCTCGGCGATCGGTGGCTGGCTTGGCGGTACGTTGTCCGACCGTTACGGCCGGGTGCGTACCCTGCAGTGGATGATCCTCTGGTTCTCCTTCTTCACCTTCCTGTCGGCGTTCGTCACCGGTTTCTACCCGCTGCTGTTCGTCAAGGCCATGCAAGGCTTCGGCATTGGTGGCGAGTGGGCCGCAGGCGCGGTGCTGATGGCCGAGACCATCAACCCGAAATACCGCGGCAAGGTCATGGGTACGGTGCAGAGCGCCTGGGCCGTGGGCTGGGGCCTGGCGGTGGGCCTGTTTGCGCTGATCTATTCGCTGGTGCCGCAGGAGTTCGCCTGGCGGGTGATGTTCTTCGTCGGCCTGCTGCCGTCGCTGCTGATCATCTGGGTGCGGCGCAACGTACCCGAGCCGGACAGCTTCCAGCGCCTGCAGAAGGAAAAGGCCATTCCCGTCAGCTTCACCAAGTCCATGGCCGGCATCTTCCGTCCTGAACTGCTGCGCGTGACCCTGCTGGGCGGGCTGCTGGGTTTGGGTGCCCATGGTGGTTACCACGCGGTGATGACCTGGCTGCCGACCTTCCTCAAGACCGAGCGCAACCTCTCGGTGCTCAACTCCGGCGGCTACCTGGCGGTGATCATCTTCGCCTTCTGGTGTGGTTGCGTGGTCAGTGGCCTGCTCATCGATCGTATTGGCCGGCGCAAGAACATCCTGTTGTTCGCCCTGTGCTGCGTGCTGACGGTACAGGCCTATGTGTTCTTCCCGCTGAGCAACACGCAGATGCTGTTCCTCGGCTTCCCGCTGGGCTTCTTCGCCGCCGGCATTCCCGCGAGCCTGGGGGCGTTCTTCAACGAGCTGTACCCGGCCGATGTGCGCGGTGCCGGGGTGGGCTTCTGCTACAACTTCGGCCGGGTGCTGTCGGCCGTGTTCCCGTTCCTGGTCGGTCACATGAGCGAATCCATGTCGTTGGGGGCCGCCATCGGCATCGATGCCGGCATCGCCTACGGCGTGGCGGTGATCGCTGCACTGTGTCTGCCGGAAACCCGCGGTCGCAACCTCGAGGCCCCGGTCTCGCCGCAGGTTGCGGTTGCGGTCGCCAAGTAACCTTCAATCGTCCCGAATGAGCATCATGCCGCAAACCCCTGTATCCCCGTTCACCGCGATCGACAGCCACGCCCACGTGTTCAGCCGTGGGCTGAACCTGGCAGCGGAGCGCCGTTACGCACCCACCTACGATGCGCCGCTGGGCGACTACCTGGCCCAGCTGGCCGGGCACGGTTTCAGCCATGGCGTACTGGTGCAGCCGAGCTTTCTCGGCACCGACAACAGCTACCTGCTGGCGGCGTTGCAAACCGCGCCCAGGCAATTGCGCGGCGTGGTGATGCTCGAGCCTGGCGTTGCGCGCGACACCCTTGAGCAGATGGCGCGCCTCGGTGTACGCGGCGTGCGCCTGAATCTGATGGGGCAGGCCCTGCCTGATCTGCGCGACGCCGGTTGGCGGCCACTGCTGGAGCTGATCGGCGATCTGGGCTGGCATGTCGAGCTGCATCGACAGGTGGCCGATATACCGGCACTGGTGCGTGCCTTGCAGCCCTATGGTGTGGATATCGTGATCGATCACTTCGGCAGGCCGGATGCGCGCCTGGGGTTGGGGCAGCCGGGATTTGCCGAGCTGCTGACCCTCGGCGGGCAGGGCAAGGTATGGGTGAAGGTATCGGGGATCTATCGATTGGGCGGCTCGCCTGGGCAGAACCTGGATTTCGCCCGCCAGGCCCTGTGCGCTCTGGAGGCGCACTATGGCGCGGACCGGTTGATGTGGGGCAGCGACTGGCCGCATACCCAGCATGAATCGGTGATGAGCTTTACCGCGGTGGTCGAGCAGTTCGATGCTCTGGGCTGCTCGGCGTCGTTGCGTCGGGCGCTATTGGTGGACACGGCGCGGGGGTTGTTCGGGTTCGCGTAGGGGCGCAGGTTCGCCGCTCCGACTTGCCCGCGAAAGGAACACCGCGATGCATGGCACCGGCTACGCCGGTGTTCGCGGGACCAGCCCGCTCCTACAGGGATTGGGCTGGTCTCTCGATTTTGAGCAGGACAGTTGCTCCTGCAAGTAGCGCGCGGTGTCGGGTAGGAGCGGGGGCGCTGCGATTTGCTCGCGAATACCCATGCACCGCGGTGTGCTTTTCGCGGGCAAGCCCGCTCCTACAAGGGGAGCTCGGGCTGTCAGAGTTGGAACCGGCTGATCATCTGCTGCAAATGCCCACCCAGCCGTGCCAGTTCGACGCTGGACACCGAGGTCTGCTCACTGGCCTCGGCGGTCTGTTCGGAAATGTCCCTCACCGTCACCACGCTGCGGCTGATCTCCTCGGCCACGGCGCTCTGCTGCTCGGAGGCGGCGGCGATCTGCTGGTTCATCAACTGGATGCCCGACACCCGCTGAGTGATGCCCTCCAGCGCAACGCCGGCCTCGCGTACCAGTGCCACGCTGCTTTCGGTCAGGCTCTGGCTTTCTTCCATCAGGTCGCTGACCGAGCGCGTGCCTTGCTCCAGGCTGCTGATCGCCGATTCGATTTCTTCGGTCGAGGCCTGGGTGCGCTGGGCCAGGCTGCGTACCTCGTCGGCGACCACGGCAAAGCCACGACCGGCCTCGCCAGCGCGGGCGGCCTCGATGGCGGCGTTGAGCGCCAGCAGGTTGGTCTGCTCGGCCACGGCCTTGATCACGTCCATCACCTTGCCGATGCGTTGGCTTTCGTTGCGCAGGGCGTCCATCGCCTCATTGGTGGCGTCGACCTGGCTGGCCAGGCGGCCGATCTGGGTCACGGCGCGGGTGACCACACTGTCGCCTTCGCGGGCCTCGAGATCGGTGGCGCTGGCGGCCACCGAGGCTTCGCCGGCATTGCGCGCCACTTCCTGCACGGTGGCGGCCATTTCCTGCATCGCAGTGGCGACCTGGTCGGTCTCCTGGCGCTGGCTGCTGGCGCCGGCGCTGGTCTGCGCGGTGATCGCCGAGAGCTCTTCGGTGGCACTGGCAATCTGCGAGATGCCGTCGCGCACGCCGCCGATCAGCTGGCGCAGCTTGGCAGTCATGCCATGCAGGCTGTTCTGCAACTGGCCGAGTTCATCGCGGCGATTGCTGCTGGGTTGTTCGCCCAGGTTGCCGTCGGCCACCTGCTCCATGGCGCGCAGCACCCTTTGCAGCGGCTGGCTGATCTGCCGGGCGATCAGTATCGCCAGCAGGGCACCGAGCAGCAGGGCGAGGGCGGTGGTGGCGAACTGCAGCGTCTTGGCGAACTGACTGTCATTGACCACGGCCACTGCCTGACTGTCGAGCAATTGCCCGATCAGGGTGTTGAGGGTCGCGACGTCATTGCCCATGTTGGCGCGGTAGTCCATCAGTTTGCGGGTTTCGCCGCGGAAGGCCTCGACGGCGGCGGCGTAGGCGCGCACCTGTTCGTTCAGTTGGCGGAATTGCTCGGCGAACTGGCCATTGAATGCCGCGGTCAGGGCTGGCAAGTCGTTCACCGTGGTGGCGATCTGCGCATTCATCGCCTGCTCGGTGTCGGTGTTGGTGTTGCCGGTGTAGCCACGCACCTGGTAGCGCAGCAGGATCAGGTTCTCGCGAATCTGGTTGATCGCTTCGCTGCGCACGTAGCGCTGTTCGGCATCGGGCAACGCGCGGACCTGCTTGCGGATGCTGTCGATCGTGGCGAACGACTGGGTGGCAAGCCCACCCATCTCCTTTTGCGCCGCGCGCATGGTGCGGTACGACTGCAGGCTCTGTTCCTGGTTGCGGGCATAGGCCTGCAGGGCCTGCTCGGCCTTGTCGAGGGTCTGCAGGTTGGTCGCGTTGCGCAGGATGCCGTGGAGTTTCGCCAGGGGTGCCTGGAAGGCCGCCAGTGTCTGCTGCAACGCCTTGCCTTGTTCTTCGTCACCATTGGACATGGCGTGGCGCAAGCGCGCCTCGCGCAGATCGCCCAGGGCATCGTTGAGTGCGGAGACGTCGCTGACCACTTCGCTGCGCCGCACCAGGCTGCCCAAAGCGTCCCAGCCGATCAGCGACTGGGCCAGGGTCAGCACGAGGACCAGGCCAAAACCGAGCCCGAGTTTGTGTGCGATCTTCAGATCGCCGAACCAGGTGAACATCTGCTGCTGTGCTCCTTTTCTTGTGCGTTGGAGGAGAGCCGAAGGCTGATCCTGTTACCGGATGTAGTCATCTATATGAATTATCGGCAGCCTTGCAACATTCTGAAAAGGGGTTGCAGAAAAAATAATGGCATATAGCCATTAATTGGTTCGTCGGCGTGATGCGCTTCGCAGGCCTGTTGCCAGAGGTGGGCAATCGCGTGCAGATTTGTGGCTTCTCGCGATGAGCGGACCTCCAATTGACAACGCCCTCTCAGGAACAAGGACGATGAGTCATTCCTCGCAATTCACCTTGCTCGGCAAGCGGCGCTTCCTGCCGTTCTTCATCACCCAGTCGCTGGGTGCCTTCAACGACAACCTGTTCAAGCAGTCACTGATCCTGGCGATCCTCTACAAGCTCAGCCTGGAGGGCGACCGTTCGATCTGGGTCAACCTTTGCGCGCTGCTGTTCATCCTGCCGTTCTTCCTGTTTTCGGCGCTGGCCGGGCAGTTTGGCGAGAAGTTCGCCAAGGATGCGTTGATCCGTGCGATCAAGCTGGCTGAAGTGGTGATCATGTTGATCGGCGCGGTGGGCTTTCTCAGTGATCACCTGGAGCTGATGCTGCTGACATTGTTCGCCATGGGCACTCATTCGGCGCTGTTCGGGCCGGTGAAGTACTCGATCCTGCCCCAGGCCTTGCGCGAGGACGAACTGGTCGGCGGCAACGGGCTGGTGGAAATGGGCACCTTCCTGGCGATCCTGGCCGGCACCATCGGTGCCGGGGTGATGATGTCCTCGGGCAACTACGCCACGGTGGTGGCCGGAGGCATCGTCGGCACTGCGGTGCTCGGCTACCTGGCCAGCCGCTGGATCCCGCGGGCGGCGGCGGTGGCGCCGCAGATGAAGCTGGATTGGAATATCTTCAAGCAGTCCTGGGCCACCCTGCGCCTGGGCCTGGGGCAAACCCCGGCGGTGTCGCGCTCGATCGTCGGCAACTCGTGGTTCTGGTTCGTCGGGGCGATCTACCTCACGCAGATCCCGGCCTATGCCAAGGACTGGCTGCACGGCGACGAGACCGTGGTCACGCTGGTGCTGACGCTGTTCTCGGTGGGCATTGCCGTTGGTTCGCTGCTGTGCGAACGCCTGAGCGGGCGCAAGGTGGAAATCGGCCTGGTACCGTTCGGGTCGTTCGGCCTGACCCTGTTCGGTCTGCTCTGGTGGTGGCATTCGGGTGACGTGCCGGCCGCTGCTGCGCCGCACGATTGGCTGAGCCTGTTGGGCATGAGCCAGGCCTGGTGGATCATGGTCTCGATCGTCGGGCTTGGTGTGTTCGGCGGTTTCTACATCGTGCCGCTCTACGCCCTGATCCAGGCGCGTACGCCTGAAGACCAGCGCGCCCGGGTGATCGCCGCGAACAACATCCTCAATGCCCTGTTCATGGTGGTCTCGGCGATCGTCACCATCGTCCTCTTGAGCCTGGCCGACCTCAGCATCCCGCAGCTGTTCCTGGTGGTGTCGCTGCTCAACATTGCGGTCAACGCCTACATCTTCCGCATTGTTCCTGAATTCACCATGCGCTTCCTGATCTGGTTGCTCAGCCATTCGATGTACCGCGTCGAGCATCGCGATCTCGATCGTATCCCTGACGAGGGGGCGGCGCTGTTGGTGTGCAACCATGTGTCGTTCGTCGATGCGCTGCTGATCGGCGGTGCGATCCGTCGACCGATCCGTTTCGTCATGTACTACAAGATCTACAACCTGCCGGTGCTCAACTTCGTGTTCCGCACTGCCGGGGCCATCCCGATTGCCGGGCGCAGCGAGGACGAGGCGACGTACGAGCGGGCCTTTGCGCGCATTGCCGAGTACCTGCAGGCCGGTGAGGTGGTGTGCATCTTCCCGGAAGGCAAGCTGACCGCCGATGGTGAGATCGATGTGTTCAAGGGTGGCGTAAGCCGGATTCTCCAGGAGACGCCGGTGCCGGTGATTCCGCTGGCGTTGCAGGGGTTGTGGGGGAGTTTCTTCAGCCGTGATCCGGCCAAGGGCTTCCTGCGTCGACTGTGGTCGCGGGTGACCCTGGTGGCGGGTGCCGCCATCCCGGTGGAGGCGGCCCAGCCTGAAGCGCTGCGCGAGGAAGTCAGTGCCTTGCGCGGCGACTTGCGTTGAGGGGAGGGTGGAAGGTCAGCTGGCGCTGACCTTCAGGCCGATCAGGCCGGCGACGATCAGCGCAACGCTGATCAGGCGCACCAATGCCATGGATTCGCCGAACAGGATGATGCCGGCGATTACCGTGCCGACTGCGCCGACGCCGGTCCAGATGGCGTAGGCAGTGCCCAGCGGCAATTCCTTCATGGCCAGGCCCAGCAGGCCCAGGCTCACGGCCATGGCGGCGACGGTCAGTGCGGTTGGGAGTGGGCGAGTGAAGCCATCGGTGTATTTGAGGCCGATAGCCCAGCCGACTTCGAACAGGCCGGCGAAGAACAGGATGATCCAGGACATGATGATTCTCCATCGTTGAAAGATGGGGCCGTCCCCGGATTGGTCACGCCTTGCGTCGTGAGGCCGTCCTCACAGTGCGCACTATATTGCACATCTGCCGGGTGACAAGCAAGTGGCGCCTGTCCGGGCCTCTTCGCGGGCAAGTCGCGGCGGCGAACCGCCGCTCCCAAACCCAAGACAGCTGTATACCTTGTGGGAGCAGGCTTGCCCGTGAAGAGGCCCGCCCGCTCAGTGCCCGACCTGCGCCTGTTCCTCCCCGGCACCGCGGGGCTCTTCCATGCGCCTGAACCAGGTCGAGAGCAAGGCCCCGGAGATGTTGTGCCAGACGCTGAATAGCGCGCTGGGCACCGCCGCCAGCGGTGAGAAATGTGCCGCTGCCAGGGCCGCGCCCAAGCCTGAGTTCTGCATTCCCACCTCCAGCGCCAGCGACTTGCGCTGGGCCAGGGGCAGCTTGCACAGCTTGCCGGTCAGATAGCCCAGCAGGAAGCCGAAGCTGTTGTGCAGGATCACCACCGCCATGATCAGCAGGCCGGACTCGGCGATCTTCGCCTGGCTGGCCGCGACCACCGCGCAGACGATCATCACGATGCTCACCACCGACACCAGTGGCAGCACCTGCACCGCCAGTTGCACCCGCGCACCGAGCAGCTTCTGCGCCAGCACGCCGAGCACGATCGGCAGCATCACCAATTGCAGGATCGACCAGAACATGTCCATGAACGAGACCGGCAGCCAGGCCGAGGCCAGGAACCAGATCAGCGCCGGGGTCAGCAAGGGCGCGAGCAGGGTGGTGACTGCGGCGATGGCCACGGCCAGTGCCAGGTCGCCCTTCGACAGCCAGACCATCACGTTCGAGGCGGTGCCGCTCGGGCAGCAGCCGACCAGGATCACGCCCACGGCGATTTCCGGTGGCAGGTGAAACAGTTGGCATAGCAGCCACGCAACGCCCGGCATGATCACGAAATGCGCCACCACTCCCAGCGCCACGCGCCAGGGTTGACGGGCGAGGGCGGCGAAGTCGTCGAGCTTGAGCGTAAGGCCCATGCCGAACATCACCAACCCCAGCAGTGGCACGATGGCTACCTTCAGGGCGATGAACCATTGCGGTTGCAGGAAGGCCAGGCAGGCGAACACCAGCACCCAGAGGGCGAAGGTGTTACCGACGAAACGGCTGAAGGCGGCGAGGGCGCGCATGGGGGATTCCTTTTCTATTTATAGCTTTGTGAAATTCACTGGCCCTGTGGGAGCGGCGGTTCGGCGCCCCGACTTGTCCCGCGAAGAGGTCGGTGCTGGCGACCACACAACCACCCAGCACCGGCCTTTCAACCTGAATCAGACCCCCTGCGGAATCTCTTCCCCACCCAGGGCTTCGAACAGCACCGGCAGGAATTCGTTGAGGGTCATCATCATCAACAGGAAGCTTGCGTCGAACTGTTGCGCGGCTTCGTCGCCACCATCCTGCTCGGCCTGCTCCTGCAGCAATTCCTCGAACTTCAGGCGCTTGATCACCATCTTGTCGTCGAGCACGAACGACAGTTTGTCTTGCCAGGCCAGGGCCAGTTGCGTGACCAGCTTGCCGGTGCTCAGGTGCAACTGGATTTCCTCGCTGGCCAGGTCCTGGCGCTTGCAGCGCACGATGCCACCGTCTTCGGCGGTGTCGCGCAGCTCGCATTCATCCAGTGGATAGAAGCCTTCGGCAGGCTGCTGCGACTTGACCCAGTCGGTCATGGTCGCGGTCGGGGCGATCTTCACGGTGGCCGGGCGCACCGGCAGCGAACCCATGACTTCACGTAGCGTGGAGAGCAGGTCTTCGGCGCGCTTGGCGCTGGCCGAGTTGACCAGGATCAGGCCCTGGCGCGGAGCGATGGCAGCGAAGATCATCGAACGGCGGATGAAAGCACGCGGCAGGAAGGCCTGGATGATCTCGTCCTTGATCTGGTCGCGTTCCTTCTTGTAGACCTTGCGCATCTGCTCGGTCTCGATCTCTTCGACCTTCTCCTTGACCGCGTCGTTGACCACGCTGCTGGGCAGGATGCGTTCTTCCTTGCGTGCGGCAATCAACAGGAATTCACCGCTGACGTGTACCAGGGGAGCGTCTTCGCCCTTGCCGAACGGAGCGACAAAGCCGTAAGTGGTCAGCTCCTGGCTGGCGCAGGGGCGGGCCGGCTTGCTGGCCAAGGCGGTCTCCAGCGCTTCAGG
Organism: Pseudomonas sp. S44; assembly: GCF_016624805.1. Classification (NCBI taxonomy): domain Bacteria; kingdom Pseudomonadati; phylum Pseudomonadota; class Gammaproteobacteria; order Pseudomonadales; family Pseudomonadaceae; genus Pseudomonas; species Pseudomonas sp. S44. The sequence goes on along the minus strand of NZ_JACVTY010000007.1, from coordinate 75,482 downwards.
CTCGAACGGGACATCCTGGGTCAGGCGGTAGGTCAGCAGGTTCTTGAACCACATGAGGGGGAATCTCTCCTTAATGCATAAGGCGGGCATTATTCTCCGAGCAGTGGTTGCAGGCCAACCCTGTCAGAGGGCCAGCAGTGACTTATTCATAGGTCTTTGAAAGATCAGATAAAAAATTTGAAAAAAGTGCTTGCCAGGGTACAGGCTCCTCCGTAGAATGCGCGCCACACCGAGACGAAGGGTGATTAGCTCAGCCGGGAGAGCATCTGCCTTACAAGCAGAGGGTCGGCGGTTCGATCCCGTCATCACCCACCACTCGATGTATAGCGCAGCGGTAGTTCAGTCGGTTAGAATACCGGCCTGTCACGCCGGGGGTCGCGGGTTCGAGTCCCGTCCGCTGCGCCATATTCCAGCTTCCAGGGCCCACTGAACACCCGGAAGCCACAAAGAAAGCGACCTTAGGGTCGCTTTTTTTGTTTCTGTCTTGCACAAACACCACGGGGGCTGTCCATCGACAGCCCCCGTGGTGTTTCAGCTTCAGGGTTTGGCCACGTGCCAGACCTGGCCGACGCCTTCGCCGGTGGTATCGCCCGGTTTCTGGTCCTTGACCCAGCCGTACAGCGGCTGGTCTTTGTAAGCCCACTGCTTGCTGCCATCGTCGCGGGTAATCACGCTGTAGCCATCGGCGGCCTTGGCGTAGGGGCCGGCGGCCAGCGGCGGCCAGTTCTGCGCACATTGACCGTTGCACGCCGACTTGCCAGCGCTGTCCTTGGTGAAGGTGTAGAGGGTCAGGCCTCTGCTGTCGACCAGGACCTTGCCCAGGGCGCTGTCGCCGACCTTCGCGGGGGCATCAGCCAAGACCAGGCCAGACACGCAGGTCAGAGCCAATGAAAGAACGAGTGCGCTTTTCTTCAACATGAGAGATACCTCTGGCGGTTATCCGAATCCGTTCGGGGGAATGATGGCCTTATGCATCGGCCATGCAGGGACAACGCCCCGGTGTCGGCTTCTATTCCCGTGTTCGATGAATATTTTTCCGTCCCTGGTGCCGCCCTGGGTCAGCAGGCACGCCGGGTTCGCATCTACGCCTTCAACTCGCTGGCTCATTGCGTCAGAATCCCCCTACACGCCGGATGCAGCCAGCAGGCCGCGCGCCGGCTCTACCTTGCAAGCAGAGACCGACCATGCAGGATGCCAGCACCTCTCCAACGCCCACGCCGTCGACCCCACTGCTGGGTATCGACCTGGGGACCACCAACAGCCTTATCGCGGTCTGGCAGGACGGCAAGGCGCAGTTGATCGCCAATGCCGTGGGCGAGGTGCTGACGCCGTCGGTGGTCAGCGTCGACGACGACGGCAGCATCCTGGTGGGCAGCGCCGCCCGCGCCCGCCTGACCACCCACCCCCATCGCACCGCTGCGGCCTTCAAGCGCTTCATGGGCAGTGACAAGCGCTTCGAGCTCGGCGAGCACCGCTTCACCCCGGAAGAGCTCTCGGCTCTGGTGCTGGGTGCGTTGAAGCAGGATGCCGAGGCGTATCTGGGGTGTGCGGTCAGTGAAGCGGTGATTTCGGTGCCGGCCTATTTCAGCGACGAGCAGCGCAAGCGCACGGTCTTCGCTGCGGAGCTGGCGGGGCTGAAGGTGCAGCGCCTGATCAACGAGCCGACCGCGGCCGCCATGGCCTACGGGCTGCACGAGCAGAAGTTCGAGCGCACCCTGGTGTTCGACCTGGGCGGCGGGACCTTCGATGTCACTGTGCTGGAATACGCCTTGCCGCTGATCGAGGTGCATGCCTCAACCGGTGACAACTATCTGGGGGGCGAAGACTTCACCGAGGCCTTGCTCAATGCCTGCCTGCGTGACTGGAACCTCAGTGCCGAAACCCTTGAGCCCCAGGCGCTGTCGAGCCTGCATGATGCGATCGAGCAGCTGAAACGCGAGGTGGGCGAGGGCAGTCGCACCCTGCACTGGAGCGGCGATGGCCAGGCCCGCGAATGGGTGCTTGACCAGGCCCGGCTGCAGTCGATCTGGGCGCCGTTGCTGGCACGGGTACGGACCCCCATCGAGCAGGCCCTGCGTGATGCGCGCCTGAGCCCGCGCGAACTGGACAGCCTGGTGCTGGTCGGCGGGGCCACGCGCATGCCGCAGATCCAGCAACTGGTGGCCAAGCTGTTCGGCCGCCTGCCGTACCGCCACCTCGATCCGGACACCATCGTCGCTCTTGGCGCCGCCAGCCAGGCAGCCTGCAAGGCGCGGGATTCGGCGATCGACGAGTTGATCCTGACCGATGTCTGTCCTTACACCCTGGGGGTCGCCTCGTCCCGTGGCGAGGACGTGTCCGGGGCCTTTACCCCGATCATCGAGCGCAACACGGTGATACCCACCTCGCGTGTGCAGCGCTTCTACAGCAGCCATCCGGAGCAGAAAGTGGTGCGCATCGCCGTGTACCAGGGCGAGCGGCCCTGGGTGCGCGACAACATTCTGGTCGACAGTTTCGAGATTCCGTTGCAGCCGACCGGCCAGGTGCAGTCGCTGGATGTGCGCTTCAGCTACGACATCAATGGCCTGCTCGAAGTGGACGTGACGTTCCTCGAAACCGGACACAAGCACAGCCACAGCATCGACCGCAGCCCGACCGGGCTGGACAGCGACGCCCGCCAGGCCAGCCACGAGCGTCTGGCGAGATTGAAGATCCACCCGCGCGACGCCTTGCCCAATCGCACCCTGCTGGCCCGCCTGGAGCGCGCCTGGATGCAGAGCCTGGGAGATGAGCGCGACCTCATCGGCAGTTGGCTGGACGCCTTCAATGCCGTGCTCGCTGGCCAGCAGGCCACCGAGATCAGTCGCCAGCGCCAGCAGTTGAGCCAGGCGCTGGACGAGCTGCGCTACTGATCAGGGATGATTCAGGCGCCGCAGGGCCACTTGCAGGCCCAGTTGCAACTGGTCGGGGTCGTCCGGTGAAGGGCCATAGCGGTTGGCCAGCTTGTCGCCGGGTAGCCCCACCAGAAGCAGCGGTGCGAATGGCAGCAGGCGGCTGACGGCCAGCAACCCCACCAGTGCCCAGACGCCCTGGCCCAAGTCGCGCAAGCGCCGCAGGAAGGATGTCAACAGCAGCAACACGACAAGGGTCCAGAGCATCGGGCTCTTGGTCGCGGTGGTCAGCGCCGTGCCCGCCAGCAGCATCACGATCACGTGGGCGATGAGGTCGCTGCGATTGAGGCGGCTGTCCAGGCGCCAGAATGCCCAGGAGGGTACCGGGGTCTGGCTGACACGGGCCATCAGCAAGCGTTCGGCGCGAGCCAGTATCGCCATGCTGGCGCAGCGCAGGCCGGTGTCCTGGTCCGGGTCATCCTTGGCTTTCTGCAGGCGCATCAGGCTGCGGGTGCCTGGCGGGGATGCGGATTTGACCAGGTGATTGAAGGCATCGAGGATCTCGTTGAGCAGCTTGCCGTCGACCTTCTCTTCCTGCTCTACCGCTTGGCGCGGCGGACGTTTGACCTTGCCGGCGATCAGGCCATCGCGCAGCGGGGCGAACCAGGGGCTGTCGTTGTTCATCGCCTCGAGGCGATCGCGCAAGCGGGCGCGCTGTTGAGCATCGAGCTCTGGGTCGTGGTACAGCACTGCGCATAGCAGCATGTAGCCCAGTGGGTGGCCGTCGAGGGTACCGACGTCTTCTTCCAGGCATTCGAGCAGACGTACCGCGCTGGGCAGGCGAGTGCTGCCGAACACGTAACCCAGTGTGTGCAGGCGGCTGGCGACCAGGGCCTGCAGCGGGTCGCGGTCGTCCATCCAGCCGAGCAGGGCATTGTGTTCGTTGAACTGAGCCTGACGGGCGATCAGCACCTTGTGCAGGGGGGCGAACGGATGGTCGCTCGGGTAGGTGAGCTGGGCGGCCAGTTGCGGTGGCGCCAGGTCCAGCCAGCGTTGCGGCTGTTGCGCCGTGGCCAGCATGAACAACTGCTGGCGATGCCAGTTCCACAGTGCTTCGCCCTCGACCATCGGCGGCAGCTCGATGCCGTTCAGTGCCAGTTCTTCCATCAGCACCAGGCCGAATGGCACGGTGAACATGCGGCGCATGTCGAAATGCTCGTTCAGCTCGCCCAGCGCTCGCGGCGAATAAACCCGCATGCGCCGCAGCCACTCGCGGCAGGCCGGGTGCAGTGCATCGGCCTTGAGCGCCTCTGGCAGTTCCACCGGCCCCTCGTCATGTGCGCAATACTCCACCAGTGCACGCGCCACCGGTGAGTGTTCGAGCCAATGCAGTTGCTGCGCCGCCTGGCGCTGGAAGCCTTCGAGGATCAAGGCATCGAGCGGGTCGTTGCCCAGGCGCTCATCGACAATGGTGCGCAGCAAGCCGGCTTCACCGCGTTGCAGGGCCCAGGCCTGCCAGTAGCGGCGGTGCAATTCGCGATCGTCCTGGTTGGGCAGCAGCCAGGCGAGCAGCGGCAGTTCGTCGTCGCCGTCCAGGCGCCAGTCGATGTAGGTGGCGGCGATGCCCTCAAGGCCCAGGCGCGAGGCTTCGGACCAGCGCGCCAGTGTCTGCGGCGACTGTGCCGGGCTGCCCAGGACCTGTGCCGGATCGGCCAGGTCGGCGGGCCAGGTGTCGGGCGTGCTCTGCTGGTCGAGGGCCTGGATCAGCAGTGGCAGGCGTTGCGGCTGGTAGCGCGCGCAGAGGTCGAGCAGCCAGCGTTCGGCCTGCGGGTGGCGGTGTTCGCGCCACAGCCGTAGCCAGCAGTCCAGGGCTTGCTGCTCGGCGCCCAGGGCGTCGGCCTGGCGGGCCAGCAAGAACAGCAGGTCGACATCGTCCGGCGCCTGCTGGTGCTGGAGCTGCAGGCGTGCATGCAGGGTGAGGCTGCCGATGCCCACCTGGCTGAACTGTTCGGTCAGACGCTGAACCAGATGCTCGTCGTCGGGGAACGCCACGCAGGTGTGGCACCCGGCGAACTGTGCGTACTCGAACAGCGGGCGCTCCTGATGGTAGTAGCCGAGGCTGCGGAAGTACCAAAGGGTTTCCAGTTGCGCGGCGGGGGACCAGCTTTGCATCAGGCGGGTGTCGAAGGGATCGGGTTCCTCGATGCGCTGCAGGAAGGCCTCTATCTCCTGGGCATCTTCCGGCGCCAGGCGCAGCAACTGCTCGGCCCAGCCCATGCGCTGGGCCAGCAGGCGTGCGCACTGGTACGAGATCGGTCCGCAGTTGCGCAGGTTGTGCAGCAGTCGCCAGCTGAGGTCTTCCAGTTGCTCCAGGGGCAGTTCGTCGAGTTGGGCGATGTAGTCCTGCCAGGCTTGAGGTTCGTAACGGCGAGTGGAGTCTTCGAGCAGTGCATGGAACGCCTCGAAGGCTTCGCTGGTGGACGCTTCGGTCTGCCCTTCGGCTGCTTGCTGCTCGGGCGCCGCGCCGGTTTCGGCGTGTTCGCGGGCCAGGCGCTGTGCTTCCTCGTAGGCGGCGCGCAGGGCCTGGAAGCCTTCGGGATCGGTTTCCGGATGGTGCGTCGGCAGGCGGCCGCGGTAGGCCTGGCGGATGGTGTCGAGGTCCTGGGTCGGCTCGATGCCCAGGCGAATCCAGCAACTCATGACCAGCAGTCCTCTTCCAGTGATGCCGGGCGTTCCGGCTCAGGCAACGGCAGCTCCCAGGGCAGGTCGGCGAGCAGCGCGTTGGCGCCGATCCTCAGGTTCAGGGCAATGCAGCGATTCCAGTGTTCGTTGCCCTGACGCTCCAGGTTGGCGGCGAACGTTTCGTCGCTGCTGTCGGAGACATTCCACAGCGCCTTGCCGAACAGGTACCCGGCGATGTAGCTGTCCCAGCGGTTGTAGTAATGGCGAGCGCGCAAGGCCAGGCGATAGTGCAGGTAGAGGCTTTCGTCGCGGCTGATATGGCCCTTTTTCACCCCGGCGCGCAGCAGAAAGCTCATGCGTCCGATGTCCCAGGCGCGGGTTCCGCCCGGGCCGCAGTCGGGAAAGGTGCGGGCGGCGTAGTTGTACTTGACCTGGTCCCGTGGTGTCAGCGTAGCGAGCAGTGCCTGCCACTGGCTTGGCAGGCAGCGCTGGAACTGCCAGTAGGCGTTGCTCATCTCGCTGGCGTGGCCGTTGTCGGCCATGCCGAGCACGTCGAGCAACTGGGCACGGGTGCTGATGCCCCAGCCGCTTTCCAGGTCGGTCTGGTCTTCGCCTTCGAAGTATTCGGCGGCGGTGTAGCTGGCACCGTTGAGTGCGGCCATCGGGGCGGAGAGGGCATGCAGCCAATGCTGTGCGGATTCGTCCATGAAGAGTGTCCGGGGCGAGGGGTGTGGCGCGATTGTAGAGAGGCAGCAAGGGGGCCGTCTACGCAGGCCTCAACGCCGGCCTTCTTCCGCTCGCAGCGTCAGCACTTCATAGCCCTGCTCGGTCACCGCGACGGTGTGCTCCCACTGCGCCGACAGCCCGCCATCGCGGGTGATCACCGTCCAGCCATCTTTCAGCGTGCGCGTGCCGCGGGCGTCCTGGTTGATCATCGGCTCGATGGTGAACACCATCCCGGGCTTGAGTTTCAGGCCCATGCCGCGCTGGCCGTAGTGCAGCACCTGCGGCGCTTCGTGCATCTGCCGGCCGATGCCGTGGCCGCAGTACTCGCGTACCACGCTGTAGCCCGCCGCCTCGGCGAACTGCTGGATGGCGTGGCCGATATCGCCCAGGGTGGCGCCGGGGCGCACCTGTTCGATGCCTTTCCACAGCGCCTCGTAGGTGGTGTCGACCAGGCGCCGGGCCTCCTCGCTGATTGCGCCGATGCGGTACATCTTCGACGAGTCGGCGATATAGCCGCCCTGTTCCAGGGTGATGTCGACGTTGATGATCGAGCCTTCCTGCAGCACCTCGTCAACCTTGGGCATGCCGTGGCAGACGACCTGGTCCACCGAGGTGTTCAGCGAATAGGGGAACCCGTACTGGCCCTTGCTCGCCGGGCGCGCCTTGAGCGTCTCGACGATGAAGGCTTCGGCGCGGTCATTGATCTGCATCGTGGTCACCCCGGTGCGGATGAAACCGTCAAGGTCGGCGAACACCTGTGCCAGCAACTGCCCGGCCCTGCGCATCAGTGCCAGTTGCTCGGGGTTCTTGAGTATCACCTCGCTCATTGCAGCAGCTCCTTGAGATTCGCTTGTTCCTGGCGCAGCAGTTGACGCAGCAGTTCCTGGTAGGTGGCCTGGGGGTGCAGTTCGGCGAGCATGCCGATGCGGATCCAGTGTTCGGCCTGGGCGTTGATCGAGCGCGACATCGCGGCGCTGGCGATGCGCAGGTCTTCGTGGAGGTCGTCGCAGATCTTGACGATGCCCATGGGGAATCTTCCTGGTATATGAAACGTATACGGATCATATAGTCGGTTGGGCGTCGTGTCATCTTCTGGTGCGCGGGGGTATCAAGACGGGGCGGATATCGCGTCGATGTTTTCGCGGGGCGACCCGCCCTCTGGGCTGCGCAGGCCTGCGGGTGCGGGTTGCCCGCGCCAAGGCCACCGCCATTGCGCAACTGGCCCGCAAATTGCTGATTCAGCAGCATCCGGACCCCTCAACGCCGAGGGGCCCTACATCTTCACGACAAAGGCGCCGTGTTACCCCGCTTGCCCTGCAGGCCGGGTAGCCGGCGCCTTTTGCGTTTTCAGGGAGACCGCCCATGAGCAGCAGCGAGGTGCGCAGCGTTTGCCCGTATTGCGGGGTCGGGTGCGGCATTGTCATGACCGTGGCCGAGGGCAAGGTGGTCAAGATCAGCGGTGACAAACAGCATCCGAGCAACTTCGGACGCCTGTGCACCAAAGGCCTCACCGCACACCTGCCACTGTCCGCTGCCGGACGCATGGAGCACGCCTTCGTGCGCCAGCAGCGCAGCCAGCAGCCGGTGCGCACCGGCATGGACGACGCCATTGCGCAATCGGCCGCGCGCCTGCGCGCGATCATCGACGATCATGGGCCGGATGCCGTGGCGCTCTATGTGTCCGGGCAGATGTCGCTGGAGGCTCAGTACCTGGCCAACAAACTGGCCAAAGGCTTTATCCGCACCCGCCATATCGAATCCAACTCGCGGCTGTGCATGGCCAGTGCCGGCAGCGGCTACAAGCAGTCGCTGGGCGCCGACGGTCCACCGGGCAGCTACCAGGATTTCGAGCGTGCCGAGGTGTTCTTCGTCATTGGCGCCAACATGGCCGACTGTCATCCGATCCTGTTCCTGCGCCTGCTCGACCGAGTGAAGGCCGGGGCTCGGCTGATCGTCGTCGACCCGCGTCGCAGTGCCACCGCCGACAAGGCCGACCTGTTCCTGCAAGTGCGCCCGGGCAGCGATCTGGCTCTGCTCAACGGCTTGCTCTACCTGTTGCACGAGAACGGCCATACAGACATCGACTTCATCGCCCGCCACACCGAGGGCTGGGACGAGATGCCTGCGTTTCTCGCCGACTACCCCCCCGAACGGGTCGCGGCCCTGACCGGCCTTGCCGAGGCCGATATCCGTCAGGCGGCTGCCTGGATCGGCGGGGCGTCGGAGTGGATGAGCTGCTGGACCATGGGCCTCAACCAGAGCATCCATGGCACCTGGCACAGCAACGCGCTGTGCAACCTGCACCTGGCCACCGGCGCGATTTGCCGACCTGGCAGCGGACCGTTCTCGCTGACCGGCCAGCCCAACGCCATGGGCGGCCGTGAGATGGGCTACATGGGCCCGGGCCTGCCGGGCCAACGTTCGGCGCAGGTGGCGGGTGACCGCGATTTCGTCGAGCGGCAGTGGGGCCTGGCGCCGGGCGCGCTGCGCAGCGAAGGCGGTGAAGGCACGGTGGCGCTGTTCGAGCAGATGAAGGCCGGGCAAGTGAAGGCCTGCTGGATCATCTGCAGCAACCCGGTGGCCAGTGTCGCCAACCGCCAGCAGGTGATCGACGGCCTGCACGAGGCGCAGTTGGTGATCGCCCAGGACGCCTTCCTCGACACCGAGACCAACCGCCATGCCGACATCCTGCTGCCGGCCGCGTTGTGGGCCGAGGGCGAGGGTGTGATGATCAACAGCGAGCGCAACCTCACCCTGATGCCGCGTGCGGTCGCAGCGCCCGGCGAAAGCCTTGAGGATTGGCGCATCATCGCCCGCATCGCCTGTGCCATGGGCTATGCCGAGGCGTTCAGCTATGCCGATGCCGAAGCGGTGTACGACGAGATCCGCCGTTTCTGGAACCCCGCCACCGGCTATGACCTGCGTGGCATCGGCTATGCCGAGCTACGCGACAAACCGCGACAGTGGCCAAGTGCGCCCGGGCGCGTGGACGACCGCAGCCCGCTGCGCTATCTCAACGACGGCAGCAGCCAGGCGCTGCTGCACGATACCCAGGGCGAGCGCCCCGCACTGGCCTTTCCCACGCCCAGTGGCAAGGCGCGGTTCTTCGCTCGGCCCTGGCTGGCGCCGGCCGAGCTGCCGGATGCCGACTTTCCGCTGGTGCTCAACACCGGCCGCGTGCAGCACCAGTGGCACACCCTGACCAAGACCGGCAAGGTGCCGAGCCTGAACAAGCTCGAGCCCGGCCCCTTCGTCGAGATCAATCCCGAGGACGCCCGACGCCTGGGCATCGCCGACAAGGATCAGGTGGCGATCCGCTCGCGCCGCGGCCAGGCCGTGCTGCCGGCACGCATCAGCGAGCGGGTGCTGGTCGGCAACTGCTTTGCCCCTTTTCACTGGAACGACCTGTATGGCGAGCAACTGGCGATCAACGCCGTGACCTGCGATGCCGTCGATCCAACCTCCCTGCAACCGGCCTTCAAGCATTGCGCCGTGACCCTGGAGCGGGTTGCAGGCGAACGCATCGAGGCACTCGAGCTGCCCAGCGCGATCCCTACGGAGTCTGCCCTCATGCCCACCGACACCCTGTCTCGCCTGCTGGGCCTGGACAGCCTGCCGGCCCCCGTCCTGGCGGACGAGGAGCGTCTCTACCTGCAGGGCTTTCTGCTCGGCCTTGGGCAGGCGCGCGCACCGGGGGTGCCCAGCCTGCCGCCCGGTGCGCCGCTCGCACCCGCCAGTCGTTTGTTCGTCGATGGCTTGATCGCCGGCCTGTTCGCCCAGCCGGTGGTGGCGCCGGTCGCCATGGCCGAGGTTGCCAGGCATCGGGTGCTGTGGGCCTCGCAGACCGGCAATGGCGAGGCGCTGGCCGAGCGCTGTGCGGCGCATCTGCGCGAAGCGGGCCTGGCCGTCGAGCTGAGCTGCATGGATGCAGTCAGCCCCAGCCAGTTGCGTGGCGCCGCCAGCGTGCTGCTGATCACCAGTACCTTTGGTGACGGCGATGCGCCTGACTGCGCTTCGGCGTTCTGGCAGGCGTTGCAGGGCGAGGAGGGGGCACAGTGTGCGGCACTGCCCTTCGCCGTGCTGGCGTTGGGTGATTCCAGCTACGACCAGTTCTGCGGTTTTGGCCGCAAGCTCGACCAGCGTCTGGCTGAACTGGGCGGCCGACGTCTGCTCGATCGGGTCGATTGCGAACCGGATTTCGATCCATCGTTCGTCACATGGCTGCAGGCGTTGTTGCCGCTGCTGGGGCCGACGGCCGCTGCGCAGGTCACAGCCAAGCCGGCGCCAGTGTTCGGCAGGCAGCAGCCCTGCCTGGCTCCCATCATCGAGAACCGTGTGCTCAATGCGCCCGGAGCGACCAAGGAAACGCGCCAGGTGGTGTTCGACCTGCAAGGCACCGGGCTGGTCTACGAGGCAGGCGATGCGCTGGGTGTCTGGCCGCGCAACTGCCCGGCGCTGGTCCAGGAGCTGCTCGAGCTGATGGGGCTCGATGGCCAGACGTGCGTGCAACTGCCCGACTTGCCGGCGATGCCGTTGGCCGAGGCGATGGAGCGGCACCTGGAGATCGCCCGGGTCACTTCGCAACAGCTTGCAGCCTTCAGCCAGGCGCCGCAGGCCGGTGAACTGCGTCGGTTGCTGCTGCCCGAGCACAAGGCCGAACTCACGGACTGGCTGTGGGGGCGGCAGTTGGCCGATGTGCTCGCTGCCTTCGCGCCGCAACTGTCACTGGAGCACTGGCTGACCCTGCTCAAGCCCTTGCAGCCACGCATGTACTCGATCAGCTCCAGCCCCAAGGCCCATCCACAGCAGGTGCACCTGACTGTTTCAACCGTGCGCTATGGCCAGCGAAAGGGCGTGAGCTCGAGCTTTCTCGCCGACCGCGCCGAAGCGCTGGAGGTGGCGATCTTCCCGCAGGTCGCGCGGCATTTCCGACTGCCGGACGACGATGCCACGCCGCTCATCATGGTTGGCCCTGGCACCGGTATCGCGCCGTTTCGTGCCTTTCTCGAAGAACGCGAAGCCCGCGGTGCGACCGGCGGCAACTGGCTGTTCTTCGGTGAGCAGCATGCTGCCTTCGATTTCTATTACCGCGAGCAGTTGCAGGCCTGGGAGGCCAGCGGTCATCTGCGCCTGAGCACGGCGTTCTCGCGTGACCAGGCCGAGAAGCTGTACGTGCAGCAGCGCATGCTCGAACAGGGTGCCGAGCTGTGGCAGTGGCTGGAGGCGGGGGCTTACTTCTATATCTGCGGCGATGCCCAGCGCATGGCCAAGGATGTCGATGCCGCGCTGCGCCAGGTCGTGGCCGAGCACGGGCGGATGAGCGCCGAGGCGGCGGCGGTTTATGTCGAGGGTTTGAGCAAGAGCAAGCGTTATCGACGCGATGTGTATTGAGTGCACCGGGATGGGGAGCGGTGCACCGGCTTGAGGCGGTGCAGCGTGCGGCGCTCTCGCGCGGCAGGCCCGCTCCTGCAGGTCGCGCAACGCTGCATCCCCTGTTGGCGCGGGCTTGTCCCGCCATAGCGCCAGCACCGATTGCACCTTGGCACGCTCCCTGCTTTTAACGATTTACAACACAGCCCCACTGATCAACGGCGATCAACAGGGGCCTCACACTGATGAGTACAGGCAAAGGCGCCTGGAGCTTCGGCTCCAGGCGCCTTTTTTTGTCTTTGCGTCGGGCAAGCCCCGCACACCGTGATCGAGGATCGGCTATGAAGGCAACAGCGAACGGCGGACAACGAGAGCGACTGGTCATTGTCGGCAACGGCATGGTCGGTCATCACCTGGTCGAGCAACTGATCGAGCGCGGCGCCCTGGCGCGCTTCGAGCTGCGCGTGTTCGGCGAGGAGCGCCAGCGCGCCTACGACCGTGTGCACCTGTCGGAATACTTCGCCGGCAGCAGCGCCGAGGCACTGGCGATGTGCGAGCCCGAATTCTACGGTCAGCACGGCGTGCATCTGCACTTGCACGAAGCGGTGCTGGAGATCGACCGCACGCTGGGCGAAGTGGTCACTGCCCAGGGCCGCTACGGTTACGACCGACTGATCCTCGCCACCGGCTCCTACCCGTTCGTACCGCCGATCGAAGGCTCCACCGGTACCGCCTGCCTGGTCTACCGCACCCTCGACGATCTTGACGACATCCGCGCCTCGGCCGCCGGCGCCCGGCGTGGCGTGGTGGTCGGTGGCGGGTTGCTGGGCCTCGAGGCCGCCAATGCGCTCAAGTCGCTGGGGCTGGAGGCTCATGTCGTGGAGTTCGCGCCACGGCTGATGCCGGTGCAGCTCGATCATGAAGGGGGCGCGGCCTTGCGTGCGCAGATCGAAGCGTTGGGGGTCGGCGTGCATCTGTCTCGCGCCACCCAGTCGATCGACCCGGGCGAAGAGTATCGCCACCGCATGAATTTCGATGGTGGCGAGTACCTGGAAACCGACCTGATCGTGTTCTCTGCCGGTATCCGTCCGCGTGACGCCCTGGGGCGTGCCTGCGAGCTGGAGATCGCGCCGCGCGGCGGTGTGGTCATCGACGGCAACTGCCGCTCCAGCGATCCACGGATCTTTGCCATCGGCGAGTGCGCGTCGTGGAACGGCAGCGTGTTCGGCCTGGTTGCTCCAGGCTACAGCATGGCCCGCAACCTTGCTGCGCTGCTGGTCGGCGAGGCCAGTGCCGAGTTCACCGGTGCCGACATGTCGACCAAGCTCAAGCTGCTGGGGGTCGATGTCGGCTCCATCGGTGACGCCCACGGCGCCACTCCAGGCGCGCGCAGCTACCGCTATATCGACGAGGCCAACGCCAGCTACCGCCGCCTGGTGGTCGACGCCAGCGGCAAGCGGGTGATCGGCGCGGTACTGGTCGGCGACAACAGCTATTACGACACCCTGCTGCAGTACGTACAGAACGGCATCGCCCTGCCGCAGGATCCGGCGGCGCTGATCCTGCCGCAGAGTGGCGGCGCGCCCACGCTCGGTGCCGATGCCCTGCCCGACAGCGCGACCATCTGCTCGTGCCACAACGTCAGCAAGGGTGCGATCTGCGCGGCCATCGACAGTGGCTGCGCGGACCTGGCGGCGGTCAAGGGCTGCACCAAGGCGGCCAGCGGCTGTGGTGGTTGTGCGGGGCTGCTCAAGCAGGTGTTCGAGCACGAACTGACCGCGCGCGGTGTGACCGTCGACAAGAGCCTGTGCGAGCACTTTGCCTACACCCGCCAGGAGCTGTATGCGCTGGTGCGGGTCGAGGGAATTCGTACCTTCAACGAGCTGCTTGAGCGCCACGGCAAGGGGCATGTCGGTTGCGACATCTGCAAGCCGACCGTGGGCTCGATCCTCGCCTCGTGCTGGAACCAGCCGATCATGGATCCCTCGCTGGTACCGCTGCAGGACACCAACGACACCTTCATGGCCAACATGCAGAAGAATGGCACTTACTCGGTGGTGCCGCGCATTCCGGGGGGTGAAATCACCCCCGACAAGTTGATCGTGATCGGCCAGGTGGCGAAGAAATACGACCTATACACCAAGATCACCGGCGGCCAGCGCATCGACCTGTTCGGCGCGCAGTTGCACGAATTGCCGCTGATCTGGGGCGAGCTGATCGAGGCGGGCTTCGAGACCGGCCATGCCTACGGCAAGTCGACCCGCACGGTGAAATCGTGCGTGGGCAGCACCTGGTGCCGCTACGGCGTGCAGGACAGCGTCGCCATGGCCCTGCGCATCGAGGACCGCTACAAGGGCCTGCGCTCGCCGCACAAGCTCAAGTTCGCGGTGTCCGGCTGCACCCGTGAATGCGCCGAGGCGCAGAGCAAGGATATCGGTGTGATCGCCACCGACAAGGGTTGGAACCTGTACGTTTGTGGCAACGGTGGCATGCGCCCGCGCCATGCCGAACTGTTCGCGACCGATCTGGACGACGACACCCTGATCCGCCTGATCGACCGCGTGCTGATGTTCTACATCCGCACCGCCGACAAACTGCAGCGCACCTCGGTGTGGCGCGAAGGGCTGGACGGCGGGCTGGACTATCTCAAGGCGGTGATCCTTGACGATAGCCTGGGCCTTGCCGACGAGCTGGAAGCGCAGATGCAGCATGTGGTCGACCGCTACGAATGCGAATGGGCCAACGCCCTGAAAGACCCGGAGAAGCTCAAGCGCTTCCGCACCTTCGTCAACGACCAGCGGCCCGACCCGGATGTGCATTTCGTGCGTGAGCGCGAACAGCGTCGACCGGCTACGCCGCTGGAGTTGATCCCTACTGTCGAGGAGCTCGTTTGATGAACCTGTCCAATGCTGTCGTTGCACCACAGGATATCTGGCAGTCGGTGTGCCGGGTCGATGATCTGATTGCCGACTCGGGGGTGGTGGTCTGGCTCGACGGCGAGCAGGTCGCGCTGTTCTACCTGCCCGGGCAGGAGCAGACACTGTATGCCGTGGACAACCGCGACCCGCGTTCAGGCGCCAATGTTATCGGGCGGGGATTGATTGGCAGCCTGCAAGGCGAGCTGGTGGTGGCGGCGCCGTTGTACAAGCAGCATTTCAGCTTGCGTGATGGGCGTTGCCTGGAGGATGCGGGGCAGCGGTTGCGGGTGTGGCCGGTGAGGATGGAACGGGGGCAGGTCGAGATTCGCTGTTTCTAGCAGGTATGGCTCCTGCCCGGCCTGTGCAGTACCTGTGGGAGCGGGCTTGCCCGCGAACACCGGCAAAGCCGGTGCCATCTACCGCAGTGTTTGCTTCGCGGGTAAACCCGCTCCCACAGGTACCGCGTAGACCTCGGGTCTGGCTCACTTTTGCAGGTCCTTGGATAAACGTGGCTCCACGGCTTTCAACTACCGCTGCGCGCACATTTGGCTTGAGGGGCACTCGCGGGAGCGTTGGTTTCAACGGCTGTCCTGAATCATAAGTCCTGCCACCTCACGCTTAGCGAATTGATATTGATGGTGAGTGTTCGCCTAAGTGATCCGGACATGATGTCGCATGAGATCTCGTCCTCGTCAATCGAAAGGCAATGCAGCCCGCTGGCGTAATTGAACGCCAGAAGCCTATCGTCAAGATACAGCGATGTCGAAACAGTACCGTCCAGTGAGTAGACCAACTCCAATCGGAGGGGGCCTGTGCCGAGCTTGCAACTCCATTGTGCATACTCTGAGTCGAAATCTGCGACGAGCCCGAGCACCTCGAGCAATGTGGTTTCGAAAGAATCAATCATGGTTTTTGGGCGGGCTGAAAAAATTTATCACATCGTTCAGTGTGTTTTTTACGTATCCAGGAGGCAGGAAAATTTCTCGCACCACGTCATCGTCATGAGCTCTCCAAATGACCCGGTCCGTTGTTTCAAGCATGAGCAGAACCACGACATCGCCATCAAGGCAGGGCGTCAGGTTCAGCGACAGGAACAGCGCACCAATTTTGCTGGAATCAATCCAGTCTTGAGAGTGCTCGTACCCTTGCTCGATCTGGGAAATCACGGCTGATTTGTCCAGATTTCTTAGGGAGTCAGCGTAATCGAGATCATAATTATCGAATTTGACATTGATCATGTTCAGAAAGGTATCGATCTGCGTGATCTCTTCAGTTGCACCAATGAGATGATTGTCTAAAGATAGGTTCACGGCCATCCAACCCGACTTGAAGTTTGGCGCGCAAGTCGAGCAACAGACTGAAAACAACTCCATGTTGCCCGCGTTATAGTAGCTCATGCTGCCGGCCTTTCTTCGCATCGATGAGTGGACAGAGCAGAGTGCGAACCATCGCCACGATTCAAATACCTTTTGATGGCAGAGCCGACCTGACGATGTGCATTTCGATGGCGTGCTCATCGTCGCGCAGCGATATGATGAAATCCGGATCAGTGAAGGCCAATTGAGCGTCGTAGCTTTTGTCGAGTCTGAATAAACTTCCTAGGAATGCACCAAAATCGTACCCGTAAAAATTTAGGCCTATTCTGTTTTCGAAGAACATCCAGCATTCAAATTCTTTGTATATGTTCGAGGCATCAGTTATGGCCGATATGACTTCATTTGCTTTCGTTGGGTGAGGCAGTAAGCGTCCATCTGCCTTCTCAGCGAGAGTGTGCATGGAATTGATCGTTTCTCTATGCCAAGAGAAATCGTCTGGTCGCAAATGTTTAAGTTTATAAGACTGAATCCCAAGAAGGTGTGAAGCATATTTTTGTGCTCTGAGGGTCAGCTGTTTGTTACTCAGGATGCGATCCATTTTTATGTGCGGGCGTTCTTGATTGGTTGCAGGTGTTTGTTGTGTTTTTTTTGGTGGCTCAAGGATTTTGCGTTTTTATTTTCTTTAGCATGCTGTACTTCTTAGGGTGTTCGCGCTCAAAGGTGCTCACGGAGCATTCGTCAAGTTTTTCTTCTTCGTATGCCCAAGAGATTAGATATTCCTGCAGGTGCCTGCTCAAGTTTAAATGTGCGGGCGTGAGGTTTGAAAGTGATAAGCTGTTGGGCTCGGCCTGTCTTATCAGGTGGCGTGCACTGAGTTTGGCAATTATCTCAGTATCGGTGTCTGAGATTTTTGCTAGAGCACTCATGTATTCGTACTGCGCGAAATCTGAAATTCGTGAGAGTGCTACAAGCTCATTCGAAATCCATTGACTGATCAGCGTGGCGCGCAATGGTTTTTGTGCTATTGATTTCAATAATGTAATTAGAGTTTCAGATGAGTCGATAAGAAAGACAAGTGTGTGATTGATGAAGTAGTTAGCGCAGGCGTTGACTTCGGTGCCCGCCGGTCGGTTGGCTTGGGCCGAAAGTGCAAAGGTCAGGATTTCTGAAAAGAATTGCTTGTCGTGCCAGAGGTTGTTGACAGCTTCGCGCTCACGGTACAGTGATAGGAGTGTTTCCTGAGCATCTCTGCTGATATCTTTCACAATGAACACCCTCCTTTAAAGCCTCTGGCGCCTGGCGTGAATGGCCGTCCACCTACAATTGCACCGCCTACCTTGCGCAGGTGCGGCTTTAAAGGCATACGCCATGCACTTATCTCTGACAAATCCGCTTCCGCTGCGATGTCTTTCTGCATGGAAAATTACTCAAGAGCGTATTGATAGCTGCCGGCGATGATCTCGACGTAGCTGTCGTACCCCGCGACGATGTAATGCTTCAATGAAAGAAAGTTGGCGGGGTCATAAAGCGAATTCTTTTCCGCCAACAGCGCTGAATCGACGACCTCATAGAATTTTGGGTCAGGATGAAGCCCGGTCTCACGCCAGGTTTTTACTTCATCGTCTTGACTGCCCAAGATTTCGTAGTTTTGATACTCATGCTCGAAAAAATTGAGTGTTATACAGCGCAGTTCAGCGACGCGTTCAAAAACAAGCGTCGCCATGGCGTAGGTATTCTTCTCGATGTGTTCGAGTCGCTGAGCCTCAACCTGAATCGATACGGCACCTGTTTCGTCGTAATTTGCGTTGAACTGTGTGGTGTTGATGACAAAATCAATTTTCTGAGGGGCGAGCTTTATCATCGATCACGTCCAAAAAAGTCTAAGAGACTCAATGATGAGGATCGCCCTAAGCTCCGAAGTATTTTTTGTATGGTGCTCACAAGGGGTACTCTTCCACGCTCGATGCGTCGATGAAGTCCTCCAGCGTCAGATTGTTTTCGTTTAGAAATTCCATCAATTCATCGACGGATTCAAGTGTTTTAAAATTGCCAAGGCGATCGTATGAGGGGTCAAGGTCTTGCTCTATCTCTTCGATGTTAAATATGTTCAAGCGGGTTTTGAAGCGTGCGTCTTCAATGCGACATTGGTTGGTATAGGGGGAATGGCCGATCATTGAATAGGGTTCGGCCCTGAAAGGGTACGTAGGAATTAAGTGGTCCTGCAGGGATAACTCTATCCAAGCTCTGTCCTTTGGGGTTTCAGGTTTGACCTCTTTCAGTAGAGTTTTGCCTTTGAGGAGGTTTTCCAGATTTTTGCTAGTCATGATTTGTCTAAAGCCTCATGTCCATGGGAAGAAAATATGGATCACTTTTCCATCAGTCTGGTGTACCTGCAGATGAGGTAATGCACCATCTGGGTTTTCGGGGCCGTGCCCCATGACACGATTGCGTTGATGTGGGTCCATCTGGTCATCCCAGTGATAGGTGCCTGCTTTCGTTTTCTTGCCCCCAAGATACTCCATCAAATTTTTCGTGCTAGGACCGCTTTCACCGGTCATGTTTTTATAGTTGTGCCCTAGGTAACGATCCATGAAGAGTTGTTCTGCATCACTTTTCGATTTGACGGTAACCTTGACCGCCCCACTGTCCAGTAGTTTGTTAGCTTTCTCTCGACTGACTGGGCAAGGAATCCAGCCGAGCGGATCTGCATGATTGAGAGGGTTTTTTGGGTAAGCGTAAAGATTGACGCCCCCTCCTAACCCAATCGGATCCTGCTGTGTAAACCGCCCCACCTCCGGATCATAAAACCTGAACGTGTTGTAGTGCAGCCCTGTCTCCCGGTCCAGGTACTGTCCCTGGAACCTCAGGTTCTGCTGACGGTTCTGCCCGGCATGGTGCCATTCTTCCCGACACTTGCCCCAGGTCTCGAACTCACCTTGCCACACGGTCATGCCGTTTTCATCGGTGAGCTGCTCGGGCAGCCCGGCGAGGTTGGTGTGGAAGTAGTGCAGCAGTTCGGCGCCGGGTGCGCCGTCGAGGCGGGCGAGGGGTTCGTAGCTGTCGCTGTCGGCGTAGACGTACAGGCTGGGTTTGTCGTCCTGGATTTCCTGCAACAGGCGCAGACCCTGCCAGAGGAAAAGGGTCTGGCTGACAGGGGTAGCGTGATCGTTGCGGTACAGGCGCTTGGCGATCCTGCGGCCGAGCGGGTCGTAGTCGAATACCACCCGCTCGTGCACCGGCCCGCGCTGCTGGTGTACGCGTACCAGGCGGTGCTCGGCGTCGTAGTCGAAGCGCTGGATCAGGTGCGCGCCAGTACGTTTTTCGCTGAGGCGGCCGAAGCGGTCGTAGCGGTAGCGCTTGTCCTGGTAGACCTTGAGGCGGTTGTGCCGTACGTAGCCCTTGATCGGGTAACCGTCGAGCAGGTTGCCGGCCTTGTCGTAGCCGTAGTGCTCGACCTGTTGGCCATTGCGATGAGGCAGTGTGCGGCTGGCGCCATGGATGCGTTCTGTGGGGCCATAGTCGTAGCGAACCTGACCGCGCTGGACATTGCCGCTGGCGTCGGTGCCGAACAGGCGACCGATGATCTGGGCGTGCGTGGGCGGCTCGCCGTCGCGGGCTCGCTGACACTGGATGAAGTCCTCGCCGATCAGGTTGTCACTGTCGTCATAACGATACTGCTTGCTCAGCAGGGCCAGGCTGCCGGGGCCTGCGCCCTGTACATGCAGGGCTTTTTCCAGCAGGCGCCCGGTGCTGTCGTAGCGGGTCCGGGTCTGGATCCGGCCTTGTGTGCGCAGGACTTCGGCATGCAGCTCGTCGCGCTCGAAATCGCAGATCACCTGGCCGTCGAGGTTGAGCTGATGCAAGTGGCCGCTGCCGTAGTACAGATGGTTGAGGCGTCGGCCATCAGGCAGGGTCAGGGTCTGCAGGTTGCCCAGTTCGTCATGTTCGTAGGCAAGCCGGCCCGCTTCACCGGTTTCGCTCAGCAATTGCCCGAGGGCGTCATGGCTGAAGGCGAGCCGTTTTGGCTCTCCCTGCAGGTTGGTGAAGGTGATCGCCAGAAGGTTGTCGGCGAGGTCATATTCGTAGTCGGTGACGCCGTCGTCGGTGCGCTTGCGCAACAGGCGCCCGGCGTCGTCGTACTCGAAGTATTGCGACTGTATCGACGCTTCGGGTTCCGGCGGGCTGCCGGGGAACGTCGGCTCGGCGTCGCGGGCCGGGTGCAGCCTCGCCTCGATGACATTGCCCGCTGCATCGTAGCGATAGCTGTGACCGCCGCCATCGAGGTTGTGCTGGGCGGCCAGGCGGTCCAGGGCATCCCAGTGGAAGGCGTAGTGCTCGCCGTTTTCGTTTTGCAGACGCTGCAGGCGGTCGTGCGCATCCCAGGCGAAGCGAAGGGTGAGCCCCATGGCGTCGGTGCGTTGGCTGAGGCGCCCACGCTCGTCGTAGTGCCATCGGGTGAGCTGCTGCCCAGGGTCGATGTGCTGGGTCAACTGCCCCGACAGGTTTACCTGGTAGCGGTCGACGCGCCCGTCGGCGCGGGTGCTTTCCAGCAGGTGGCCACGGGCGTCGAAACGATAGCGGGTGCGGTTGTTGCGGCCGTTGAAGACTTCGCTCAGGTGACCGCGCTCGTCATAGCGCCAGAGGGTGGTGCGGTTGGAGCAGTCGCTGTAGCGAATCAGTTGCCCTCGGGCGTTCCATTCCAGCTGGCGGGTCTTGCCCTGTGCATCGATGACCTGTTCCACCCGGCCTTGTCGATCGTGACGGTAGCGCGTGGTGCGCCCCAGTGGGTCGGTGGTACTGATCAGATTGCCGCGGGTGTCGTAGGCATTGCGATAGGTGCGGCCGGCGCCATCGCTGATGTGCGTGGGCAGCGCCCAGTGCTCGGTGTAGGTGGTGCGCTCGCAACGCCCTAGCGGGTCGTGGCTTTCGATCAGGCGCCCGAGTGCATCGTAGTGGTATCGCCACTCGGCGCCTTGCGGGTCGATGCTCGCCAGCAACTGGCCCTGGACGACCTCTTCCTGCCAGCGCTGGCCCAGTGCATCTATGTACACCAATACCTCGTGCAACGGGCCCCACTCGAAATGTTCCTTGCGACCGAGGCTGTCGGTGACCTCGGTATGACCCAGCGCCAGGTCGTAGTGGAAGTGGTAGTCCTCGCCGTCTTCGCTCCAGTGACGGATCACCCGCCACTCATGGTCTGGCTGCGGCTCGAGCAGCGGCGGCAGGTTCGGTGTCGGACGAGGGACGGCGGCGAAGCGCTGCCACTGGTAATGGAAGGTCGCACCGCTGGCCAGGGTGTGACTGGCCATCAGGCCTTCAGGGGTATAGCTGAAGCGTCGCAGCACCTGGCCGCCCGGCTCGTGTACTTCGCTCAGTTGACCGGCAGGGGTGTAAGTGTAGGTGGCGAGGGTTTCACGGCGTTCGACCACAAAGTCGTTGCCCCCGCGCAGGAACAGACGTTGCACCTGGCCGACGCGGCGAGCATGCACGCTGTCGTAGAGCAGTTCGACCACCGTGCGGCCAAAGGTGTCGACCAGGTACTGCAGGCGGCCGTCGTTGTCGTAGAGCAGGTCAAGGCGGTTGAGGTTGCGATCCCCCAGTTGCACCAGGCGTGAACGACTCGGGTCGTGCGGGTCGGTGCGCAGCACCTGGTACTGGCCGCTGTAGATGTCCTCGACCACGGTGATGCCGGCATCCTGATGGAAAAACGCCAGGCCGTCGAGGCTGCTGACCAGCGCGCTGCCTGGCTGCAGGCGCCCCAGTTCGATACGCGTGCCTTCCTCGTCGACATAGATCCACAGCTCGCCCCCTTCAGGGTGGGGGACACGCTCGATGCGCACTTCATAAGGCAGGCTCCAGCCCAGGCCGAACACGCCGTCGCCGCGCGTGTCGTTACTGTCATAGCGCCGGGCCCACTCGATCGGCAGCAGGCCGGGGAGGGCGAAATCCAGGTCGTCAGGGCCATCGAGCAGCTTGGCACCGCTGGAGACGATCACCGGATGGCCCTTGCACTTGGGAATCATCGACTTTGGCTTGGGGGCCTTGCCCGGGCGTGAGCGGGCCTTGCCACCCCGGCGCGAGAGGAGCATGCCGGCGACGATGCCGATGATCTTCGCCAGTGCGCTCTTGCCGTCGCGAATGTCGCGCACCGTCAGGGTGCCGCCGCCGATGCGCACATTGGGTGAGAAGGTCATGCCCACAGGGCCGTCGCAGGTGGTCTTGTCGCCGACCCGAACTGCGGGCTGGCCGTTGATGAAGACCTTGTCCGAACCCTGGGCGAGGAAGTTCTTGGCCGGGTGCTTGCTGCAGGTGACAGTGTCCTCGCCCCTCTCCTGGGTGCCGGGATCGGCGGGTGTAGTGATCGGCGGGTTGAAGATGCTTGCGATGTCCTGGGCCATGCCGATGATCGGGAGCATCATCGAGGCGCCCAGCATGGCGTAGGCACCGACGTTTTCCAGGATGGAGGGTGGCTCGGGGGTGTCGGGCGAGGCCTCGACGCCCAGGCTGATGCCGGCAGCACGGGCAGCGGGCATGCCATTGATATGGACGTTGGCGGAGCCGGTCAGGATGGCGCCATAGGGCTCGGGCGGGAACAACGAGTTGCCGACCCAGTCACTGAAGTCGGAAATGTGTTCGCCGATGCTCTTGTCGCCGCCGCCGGGCAGCGAACTGGCCGCGCCTACCAGCAGGCCGGCGGCCACCGGCACCAGTGCAGCCGCCGCACCGCCGGTGCCGATGGTGGCGGCGACGGCGGCGCCCAAGGCCGCACCCACTGCGGCCGTGGCGGCCGCATAGACCACCGCCTCGGTCAGCGCGCTGGTGAGTTCGGCCATCAACGGTGGGTGCAGTATCAGGTCGTCCTTGCGGGCGGCGTGGAGGTCCTGCGCCATGAATCCGGGCTTCCTTGCTGGAGGGGTGTCAGCGTGTCTGCAGGCTCGCCTTGATGGCTTGCCAGTGCATGAGGTCGTTTTCCGTCAGCGGTGTCTCCTTGCTATAGCTCAGCACCATAAGACGCTGTGCCTGTACATGGGGATAGGCCAGTTGACGCTGGTGCGAGCGAATTTCGCCACGCTGGAACTGCAGGCCGACTTCCAGGCCATGGATGGCTTGCGCCATGCCGCAGGTCGTGGCTTGAGGCTCGGTGATGTGTGCATCGAGGCGACTGCGCAGTTGTTCGAGCTGCTGGCGGTAGACGATGTCGAAGGACTGGTCTGCGGGGAGCGGGCTGCGGGCGATCACCAAGGTGGTGCCGCGCTCGGGGAACGTCAGCATGTTCATGCTGCTGTCCTGCGGCAGCTCTGCTCCCAGGTCTAGTGATAGGTCCTGGGTTTGGTAAAGCGACATCGGTTGGCTCCTTGCCGGGGAAAGCTGCACCCTACAAAGCCAAGCGCCTTGAGGGCAAGCTGCGCATTGTCAGAATGGGATCGAGTCGTTGTAGGAAAGGGTATTCACAGACGACTTGCAGCCCCCATGCACATAGTTACACTGCCGTGCATGAACCTCGATACCCGCATCAAGTACCGCCATCTGCTGTGCTTCCTGGAGATCGCCCGTCAGGGCAGTCTGGCCAGGGCCGCCGATGCCCTGGCGATCAGCCAGCCGGCCATTTCCAAGACGCTCAAGGAGCTTGAGGACTTGCTCGAGACGCGCCTGTTCGAGCGCACCCGACAAGGCGTCGAGCTGACCTCGACGGGTACCCGCTTCATGCGCTACGCCGGGCCCAGCGTGCAGGCGTTGCGCGAAGGCGTCAGCACGGTGCGCGGCGAGGCGCGGGCGCCGTCGCAGGTGCGCATCGGCGTGCTGTCGACGGTCGAGGGATTGTTGATGCCGGAGGTACTGTGTCGCCTGCACCAGCGTCATGAAGCGTTGATGATCAGTGTGGCTACCGGGGTCAGTGCCCAATTGCTGGGGCAACTGCGCCTGGGCGAGCTGGAACTGGTGGTCGGGCGGATGACCGACAGCCCGCAGATCCAGGGCCTTTCCTTCGAGCACCTGTACAGTGAGTCCATGAGCCTGGTGGTGCGTCCCGGCCATCCGTTGCTCGCGCGTCATCCCCTGGACCGAGCGCGGGTTGGCGACTACGCACTGGTGCTGCCGCCAGCAGGCACCACCATTCGCCAGCACGCCGATAGCCTGTTCGTGCAGTGCGGTATCCAGATGCCGGGGCAACGCCTGGAAACCCTGTCCCTGGCTTTGAGCCGGCGCTACCTGCTGGGCAGCGATGCGGTGTGGGTGGCACCGCGGGACGCCGTGCTGATCGACCTGCAGCGTGGTGAGCTGGTCGAGCTCGACCTGGGTGTACGCGAACCGGGAGGCTCGGTGGGTATCTGCCGCAACGCAGCCCTGCCGCTGGGGCTGGCCGCCCAATGGCTGTGCGAGGTATTGCGGGAAGTGGCGGGCGAATACCGGGCCGGCAGCTACCCTTGATTTTCACGGTGGGATGAACATCCCTTCATACAGGAACTTCCTGCCACAAACCCGCTCCTATGCCGGTAGCCATTGGTCATGGCCGCCTGATAAGCTCGCGGCTTTACCCTGATTGCCCTCATGGCGCATGAACAAGGAAATAGCATGAAACAGCATCGTTTGGCGGCTGCGGTTGCCCTGGTAGGCCTGGTCCTGGCTGGCTGCGACGCTCAGACCAGCAGCGTCGAGCTGAAGACCCCAGCACAGAAGGCCTCCTACGGTATCGGCCTCAACATGGGCAAGAGCCTGGCGCAAGAAGGCATGGATGACCTGGACTCCAAAGCGGTGGCCCTGGGTATCGAGGATGCGGTCGGCAAGAAAGAAGCCCGTCTGAAGGACGAAGAGCTGGTTGAAGCCTTCACCGCCCTGCAGAAACGCGCCGAGGAGCGTCTGGCCAAGGCCAGCGAGGAAGCGGCCGCCAAGGGCAAGAAGTTCCTTGAGGACAACGCCAAGAAGCCGGGCGTGGTCACTACCGCCTCGGGTCTGCAGTATGAAGTCGTGAAGAAGGCCGACGGCCCGCAGCCCAAGCCGACCGATGTGGTTACCGTCCACTATGAAGGTAAGCTGATCGATGGCAAGGTCTTCGACAGCTCCATCGAGCGCGGCAACCCGATCGACCTGCCGGTCAGCGGCGTGATCCCAGGTTGGGTCGAAGGCCTGCAACTGATGCACGTCGGTGAGAAGTACAAGCTGTACATCCCGGCCGAGCTGGCTTACGGCGCCCAGAGCCCGAGCCCGCTGATCCCGGCGAACTCCGTACTGGTGTTCGACCTCGAGCTGCTGGCCATCAAGGACCCGAGCAAGCTGGACGCCGAGCCTGCCGAAGCGCCGGCCAAGTAATCTGGCAACCGCGACACCTGACGCCCCGTTTCGACGGGGCGTTTTCATTTTGGCCGCACGCTTGACGCGAACGTCGCGGGTGTCTCACTGTCTGAGCATGAGGTACCTTGAAGCGTACCCAACCGCACGCCTGACGCAAATCGTTTGCCTGTCTGAAACGGTTGTGTAAAAAACGCCCGATCTGAGCGGGACCCTTGCCCCGTGGGCGCCTAGCGCCTGAAAATGCTGCCCTGTTCACAAGGTTATCCACAATAAATGTGGATAACCTTCCTGGCTGATGCTGGAGACACCATGAGCGCACCCTGGAATTTTGCCCGTTTCCTGCCGCTGGCCGAGCGCCTGCTCAGCCGTGGCCGCCTGCCGGCGCTGCTGTTCGCCGTGGCCCGCAAGGGCCCCAAGCTGGGCCAGTTGCGTGACGACCTGCGCCTGATGCAAGGCCTGTGTCTGGCCTGGTGGCGCGGCGAGTACCGTGCTGTAAGCCCCAAGGCGCTGGTGACCATCGTCGCTGGTCTGCTGTATTTCGTCAGCCCCCTGGATGCCATTCCGGACTGGATCGTCGGTGTCGGCTTTCTCGATGACATCGCCGTCCTGGGGTGGGTGCTGAAGACCGTCGGCGACGAGCTGGCGCGCTTCAAGGCATGGCGCGACAGCCAGTCACCCGAGCGCCTGCGTGTGGTCGAGCGGCTGCCGGACAGCCCGGAGGCGTTGCGCCTGGAACGTCCTCGCTCTTGATTTTGGCCTGACCTGCACAGACTCCTGCACTTGGTCATATAATTGGCATAAGCATTATGCCGACGGATTACATGCAGTGAGGGGGTTGTATGGGTATTCAGGTCATCAGTCGGGACGGTCAGCCCGAGTATGCAGTTGTTCCCTGGGCCCAGTACCAGGCGCTGCTCGCGGCAGCCGGGCAGGCGCCAGCCAATATCGACGAACCTCAGGCTGCGGTCACTGAAGACCGTGGCGAAGTCATCGAGCAAAGCGCCAGCTTGCCCGCCCTGGGGGAGCTGGCGCAGTTGCGTCAGGCCAAGGGCCTGGCCCCCGAGCAACTGGCCCGCAGCGTCGGCATCAGCCCCTCGTACCTGGCCATGATCGAGTCGGGCGAGCGTGTGCCTGATGCGGCGATCCAGCGCAGCCTGGCGTGGCACTTGGGAATCGCCGGCTGGAGCGATCCATCATGAGCCAGGTCAGGATCAGTCGTCAGCAATGGCAGCGCCTGCTGGACGAGCTCGACCTGGCCCGCCGTCAACGCCATCTGCTCACCTACAGGGCGCTGCTCGAGCGCCTGGAGCTGCCCACCCCCGCCATGCAAACCCTGACCGCCGCCCTGGAGTATCTGGCGCTGCTCGACGCGCGCGCCGAGCAGCCGCTGCGCAGTTCGTTGGTGATCAGCCAGGGGGCCAGCCGCCTGCCGCGTACCGGCTTCTTCGAGTGTGTCGAGCGCCTGGGGCGGTTTTCCGGGCCGGTCGATGGCATGGAGGCGGCGTCGTGGCATGCGTCCGAAGTGGTGCGGGTGTTCGAGTTCGCTTACCCCGAAGAAGTGACGGCAGGGTAGGGTTACAACACCGCGGTATCGATCAGGCTCAGACTGGGCCCGGTTGTATCCTTGGCCTGGCGCTTTGCCTGTGAGGCGAGATCGGCCAACTGCGCCGCATCGAGGCTGGCACAGCATTCCGGTCGCAGCAAAACCACGCCGATCGACAGCGACAGCAATGGGAAGGTCTCCCGCTGCCCTTGGCGGTTGTGGGCGATGAAGCACCCGGCCTCCAGGTGCTCGCTGCGATAGAAACGTCGACATTCGCGTAGAAAATTATCGATCAGCTGGTGCAGCCGCTCGCGCCAATCGAGCGACCCCAAGACCAGCATGAAATCATCACCGCCGATATGCCCGACGAAGTCGCGGCGCGGATCGACGCTGTCGTTCAAGCACTGGGCCAGGCACAGCAACACCTCGTCGCCGCGGGCATAGCCATAGATATCGTTGAAGGGTTTGAAGCTGTCGATGTCGACGTAGCACACCGCCGCCGCACGCTGTTGCTCCAGCAGGCGGGTCAGGCACTGGCGGATCGGCACGTTGCCCGGCAGCAGGGTCAGGGGGTTGGCGTAGCGGGCCTGCTGGATCTTCTGCTCGGTGATCAACTTGAGCACATCGATCACCCGCCCCAGGCCCTGGTAGCGACCACCGTGGGTGATGATGAAATCTTCCTCGATGCGCTGTCGTGCGCGGCTGGTGAGCAGGCGGCTGACCTGCTGCAGTGACTGGCTGCGCTCGACTGCGAGGAAGTCTTCGTTCATCAGTCGGCTGATCGGCTTGCGGGCGAACAGGTCGGTGCCGAACGGCTGGAGCAGAACGTCGGACAGCGAGTGCCGATGGACGATACCGCAGGGGTGGCCCTGGGCATCGAGCACGGCCAGGGAGTTGAGATTGGCCTGGCGGCGAAACGCTTCCAGCACCTGCTGGGTCGGGGTGTCCAGCGCAACCGCAGGCTGCTCGATCAGCAGTGCGGCGAGGTCGCTTCCTTCCTCGTTGATCATCAGTGCGCTGCCGTGCGCCGGGGGCAGCAGATTCAGGCCCTCGCGCGGGGGGAATTCCTGAGGGCGGCCGAGCAGGTAGCCTTGCAACAGGTCGACGCCCATGTCGGCCAGTACCGTCAGCTCCTCGCCCAGCTCGATGCCCTCGGCAATCACCTGGGCCTTCGAGGCGCGGGCGATCTGCAGGATGGAACCAACGAATTCGCGTTTGAGCGGATCCTGATGGATGCCGTCGATGAAGTGTCGGTCGATCTTCACGTAGTTCGGACGCAGCTCCGACCACAGGCGCAAGCTCGAATAACCGGCACCCAGGTCGTCCAGCGCGATGGAAAAGCCCATGTCCCGATAGTGATGCAAGGCGTTGGACAGCAATTGGAAGTCGTCGGTGGGGGTTTGCTCGGTCAGCTCGATCACCACACGGCTGGGTTGCAGACCGACCTGCTCGAGCATCTTCAGGGTGCGCCCAGAAGGGTAGTGCGGCTCCAGCAGCGACTCGGGCGAGACATTGAGGAACAGCTTGCCTTCGAGCCCCAGCTCGCTGAAGCGTCGGCATGCGTTCTCCCGGCACAGCACTTCCAGCTCGCTCAGGCGCCCCGCCTGGCGGGCGATGGCGAACAGGTTCAGGGGTGAATGCAGAGGGCTGTTGGACGGTCCGCGGCTGAGCGCCTCATAGCCGAGGATGCGTCGCTCGGAAAGGCAGATGATCGGTTGGAACAGGCTGTGAATGCTGCGTTGAGCCAGGATGGCGCTCAAGGCACTGAGCTGTTCGGTGACGGTCATGGACTGCTTCCTGAAAATGAAAAGGCCGGACGTTTTGGCGTCCGGCCCTTCTATTTCACGACAGTGCGATGACTGTTTGATGACAGGTCACATTAATCTGCCATCACCTGGTCGAGTCGCTTACTTCTTCGCCACTTGCGAGCTCAGGCGCAGGTAGTCGAGCAGGATGCGACCGGTTTCGGCCAGGTAGGCATCATCTTCTGGCTTGGCGTCGTCCTTCTCCTCGGGCAGGGCGTCTTCGTCGACCTTCTTCAGTTCCTTGAGCGGCTCTTCGCCCTTGGCCTTGCGTCGGGTGTTCTCCAGCGCCAGTTGCTTGGCCTCGATCTCGTCGTGACGGGTACGGCGATCCTGCTCGTTGAGGCTGACGGTCTTCTCGTTCATCAGGCGCTGGGTCAGCGCCAGGCGGTCGCGGATGTAGGTGAACTCGGCATCCTTGACGCTACGGGCTTCATGCTGCGCCTTGAGCTGGGCCAGGAATGGCTTGAACGGATCGGCTGCCGGCTTGACCACCGGGCGGATGGTGTCCCATGGCATGGCTTCGGGCAGGGCGCTCTCGCCGATTTCCTTGGTGTCGATGATCGACGGGTAGTCGATGTCCGGCAGTACGCCCTGGTGCTGGGTGCTCTGGCCGGAGACACGGTAGAACTTGGCCAGGGTGAGTTTCAGCTCGCCATGGTTCAGCGGCTGGATGGTCTGCACGGTGCCCTTGCCGAAGGTCTGGCCACCGATGATCAGCGCGCGGTGGTAGTCCTGCATGGCGCCGGCGAAGATCTCCGAAGCCGAGGCCGAGAGGCGGTTGACCAGCAGTGCCAGCGGGCCCTTGTAGAAGGCGCCGGGGTTCTCGTCCTCGAGTACGTCGACGCGGCCGTCGCTGTTGCGTACCAGCACGGTCGGGCCTTTCTCGATGAACAGGCTGGTCAGTTCGGTGGCTTCCTGCAGCGAGCCGCCGCCGTTGTTGCGCAGGTCGATGACCACGCCGTCGACCTTCTCCTTCTGCAGTTCGGTGAGCAGTTTCTTCACGTCGCGCGTGGTGCTCTTGTAGTCCGGATCGCCAGCACGGTAGGCCTTGAAGTCGAGGTAGAAGGCCGGGATCTCGATGATACCGAGCTTGTAGTCACGACCGTCCTGCTTGAGCTTGAGCACCGATTTCTTCGCTGCCTGCTCCTCGAGCTTGACCGCCTCGCGGGTGATCGAAACGATCTTGGTGGTCTGGTCGTTCGGTGCGTTGCTGGCTGGGATGATTTCAAGACGCACCACCGAGCCTTTCGGGCCACGGATCAGCTTGACCACTTCGTCCAGGCGCCAGCCGACCACGTCGACCATTTCCTTGCTGCCCTGGGCGACACCGATGATCTTGTCGGCAGGAGCGACCTGCTTGGTCTTGGCGGCAGGGCCGGCCGGTACCAGGCGCACGATCTTGACCTGGTCGTTGTCGCTCTGCAGCACAGCGCCGATGCCTTCGAGCGACAGGCTCATGTTGATGTCGAAGTTTTCGGCGTTGTCTGGCGACAGGTAGTTGGTGTGCGGATCGTAGGACTGGGCGAAGGTGTTGATGTAGGCCTGGAAGATGTCTTCGGCACGGGTCTGGTCCAGGCGCGCCAACTGGTTCTTGTAGCGCTTGGTGAGCGTTTCCTGGATCTGCTTGGGATCCTTGCCGGCCAGTTTCTGGCGCAGCACTTCATCCTTGACGCGCTTGCGCCACAGGTCGTCGAGCTCGGCCTCGTTCTTCAGCCACGGAGCGTCCTTGCGGTCGACCAGCAGGTCTTCCTTGACGGTGAAGTCGATCTTGTCGACGCCCTTGTTCAGTTCGGCCAGGGCGAAGTCCAGGCGCGATTTCACGCGGTCCAGGTAGCGCTTGTAGATGGTGAAGCCAGGGTCGAGGTTGCCGCTCTTGAGGAAGTCGTCGAACTGCGTCTTCCACTTGTCGAATTCGGCGATGTCACTGGCCATGAAATAGCTGCGTGATGGATCGAGCAGTTTGATGTAGCTGTCATAGATGATGACCGAGCGGGCATCGTCCAGCGGAGGCTTGCTGTAGTGATGGCGCTTGAGCAGCTCCACCACGTTGAGGCTGGCGACGATCTCGTCGCGGTCCGGCTGCAGGCTGTCCCATTTGTTGGCGGCGGCCGCATTGCCACCGAGCGTGAGGCTGCCGAGGCCGACCATGAGGGCGAGGGCGGTGCTGGGGAGGAAATGCTTCATGCTGATTCGACGTGGGGGCAATTGATCACGCATAGTAGGCCGTCTTTTCCGTACGCCGGTTCCATGAAACCGGCTGAATACTGCAAAAAACCCGGGACATGGCGATCCCGGGCTCAGTCATGACTCAACTATGGAGGCACTGTGAAGGCATTGCAAGGCGTTGACGGACATGTAGCCTGGGTCGAAGCCGAACGTCCGGTTTGTGACGCGGGGCAGGTACGCATTCGAGTGGCTGCGGCCGGGTTGAACCGCGCCGACCTGTTGCAGATGAAGGGTTTGTACCCGCCGCCACCCGGTGCCAGCCCTTACATGGGGCTGGAGTGCGCCGGGGTGATCGAGGAGGTGGGTGCGGGGGCAGATTGGCGCGTGGGCGATCGGGTCTGTGCGCTGCTGGCCAGTGGCGCCATGGCCGAAGAAGTGGTCGTGGATGCCCGCCATGTGCTGCCGGTGCCCGAGGGCCTGAGCCTGCACGAGGCGGCCGCGCTGCCTGAGGTGTACGCCACGGCCTGGCTGAATATCTTCCAGCTCGGGGCGGCCAAGGCGGGTGAGAAGGTACTGGTGCACGCCGGTGCCAGTGGTGTGGGCTCTGCGGCCATCCAGTTGGGCAAGGCGTTTGGTTGCCCGGTATGGGTCAGCGTCGGCTCCCAGGAGCGCCTGGACTACTGCAAGGCACTGGGTGCCGCAGGAGGTGTGGTGCGTAACGAGAACCTCGACGCGCTCAAGGGGTTCGGGCCGTTCGATGTGATCCTCGACCCGGTAGGCGCGAGCTATGGCCCGCTCAACCTGGAGCTGCTGGCCCGCGACGGCCGCTGGGTGATCATCGGCCTGATGGGCGGGCGCAAGTTCGAAGTGGACCTGGCGCTGGTGCTGGGCAAGCGCCTGGAGATCACCGGTTCCACCCTGCGCAATCGTGATGATGGCTTCAAGGCCGAGTTGCTGCGCGACCTGCAGCAGCAGGTGTGGCCGCTGTTCGCCGAAGGGCGGCTGTCGCCACAGTTGGTCGATACCTATCCAGTCGAATTCGCCCAGGCGGCGTATGCGGAGCTTGAGAGCAACCAGGTGTCCGGCAAGCTGGTGATGGTGATCGACCCTGACCTGGCGTAAGCAGACCCGGCCTCTTCACGGGTGAAGAGGCCGGAACAGGGGCAATGGATCTCAGGACCAGCTCAACACAGGCCAGCCATTGGTCTGGGCATGCTCGCGCAGCACCGGGTCTGGATTCACCGCATTCGGATGGTCCACCTTCAGTAACAGCGGCAGGTCGTTCCGTGAGTCGGAATAGAAGCTCGCGCCCTCCAGGTTCTCCTGCTCCTGGTCCAGCCACTCCAGCAAGCGAGTGATCTTGCCCTCGCGGTAGGTCAGCACGCCGTGGGTCTTGCCGGTGTACACGCCGTTGATCGCCTCCAACTCGATGGCCAGGTATTCGTCGACCCCCAGGCGTGCGGCGATCGGCCCGACAAGATGCGTGCCGGAGGCGGAGATGATCAGGATGCGATCGCCCTTGTTGCGGTGTTCGGCGATGCAGCGACAGGCATCGCCATAGATGATCGGCTCGATCACATCCTCCACCCAGGGCTCGACCAGGTGCTCGACCTCTTCCAGCGTGCGCCCGGCGATGGGCTCCAGGCTGAAGGCCATGTAGTCCTCCATCTGCAGGTGGCCCTTGCCGTACGCCTCCATCAGTTCATGGTCGCGACGCAGGAATTCCTTGCCGTCCACCCAGCCCAGCCGGGCCATCTGTTCGCTCCACAGCGACGCGCAGTCACCGTGGATCAGGGTTTCGTCCAGATCGAAAATCGCCAGTGCCATTGCTTGAATCTCCTTAAGCCACTTCCCGTAGCGCGGTGGGGTCGATCGACAGCGACACGCGCTGCCCGTCGGCATACAGATCGGCAGACGAGCGATTGAGCACGTCCACCACCACCTCCACGCCGCGCGACTCGACACGGTAACGGATCACGTTGCCGAGCAGGCTGTGACTGCGGATCTGCCCGTCCAGTTCACCGTCCAGGCCCAGGCTGATGGACTCGGGACGGATCGCCAGGCGTGCGCTGACCGGGCGCTGCAGCAGGCGGCTGGCGCTGTCGGCGTCGAGCAGGTTGTAGTTGCCGATGAAACCGGCGGCGAACAGGTCGACAGGTGCGGTGTAGAGGGTTTCGGCGTCGCCGCTCTGGACGATGCGCCCCTGGTTCATCAGGACGATGCGGTCCGACATGGTCAGCGCCTCTTCCTGGTCGTGGGTGACGAAGATGGTGGTCAGCCCCAGCTCGCGCTGGATCGCGCGGATCTGCTCGCGCAGGTGTTTGCGGATACGCGCATCCAGCGCCGACAGCGGCTCGTCGAGCAGCAGCAGGCGCGGGCGGGTGACCAGCGAACGGGCCAGCGCCACGCGCTGGCACTGACCGCCCGACAGCTGGTGCGGATAGCGTCCGGCAAAACTGCCCAGCTCCACCAGCTTCAAGGCCTCGTGCACACGCGCCTGGCTCTCCTCGGCCTTGACCTTCTGCATGCGCAGGCCAAAGGCGACGTTCTGTTCAACGGTCATGTTGGGGAACAGCGCGTAGCTCTGGAAGACCATGCCGATCCCGCGCTTCTGCGGGCTGAGTGGCACGATGTCCTGGCCGTCGAGCAGGATGCGGCCGCTGTCGACAGGTGTCAGGCCGGCGATGCAGCGCAGCAGGGTGGACTTGCCGCACCCCGACGGGCCGAGCAGGGTGACGAACTCGCCGCGTTCGATGTTGCAGTCGATGTTCTCGAAGACCGGGCTGCCGGCGTAGCTCTTTTGAAGTTTCTGGACACTGACGAAGCTCATCAGGATTTATCCTTGTTCAGGCGGTTGGCGACCCAGGTCAGTACCAGCACGAAGGCGAAATAGGAGATCACCAGCGCGCTGTTGAAGTGGCCGCTGCTGTTGCGCATGTTGTTCAGGTAGACCTGCAGGGTTTCGTAGCGGGTGCCGACCAGCAGGTTGGCGAACACGAATTCGCCGAACAGGAAGGAAAACGACAGCAGCAACGCCACCATCAGGCCCTTGCGCAGATTGGGCAGCACCACCAGAAGGGCGGCTTGCCAGGTGCTGGCGCCGAGCAGTTGCGCGGCGTCCATCAGGTCGCGCAGGTTGATCGCCTGCAGGTTGTTGGTGATCGCCCGGTACATGAAGGGCAGGGCGATGGTGAAATAGCAGCCGATCAGGATCCACGGCGTCCCGACCATGGCCATCGGCCCGCTGCCGTACAACTGCAGCAGCCCCACCGAAGACACCACCGGCGGCACCGCGAAGGGCAGCAGGATGAGAATGTTCATCAGCGCGTCGAGCTTGGGGAAGTGGTAATGCACCACGAACAGCAGCGGCAGGATCAGCACCACCGACAGTACCAACGCTCCCACGCAGACGATCAACGACTGGCCGAAGGCGGCGAGAAATCGCGGCTCGCTCCACAGTTGCACGTACCACTTGAGGGTCAGGCCGCTGGGCAGCAGGCTCGCCGACCAACTGGTAGCCAATGAGTAGAGCAGGGTGCCGGCCAGGGGCAACAGCAGGATCAGGAACAGCAGGTACACCACGGCGCGGTGGTACCAGCCGCCCTTGTGTGATTCAGCGCGCATGGTAGCTCCTTTTCAGCAGCCATTGATGGACCACCGTCACCAGGGTCATCAGCCCCACCAGCACCATGGCCAGCGCGCTTCCCAGGTTCGGGTCGAGGGTGATGTCGCCGGCCACCAGGGCGGCGATACGAATTGGCAGCACGTTGAAGTTGCCGGTGGTCAGGGCATAGACCGTGGCGTAGGCGCCCAGGGCGTTGGCCAGCAGGATGACGAAGGTGCCCAGCAGTGCCGGGGTCAGCACCGGCAGGCCGATGTGCCGCCAGAACTGCCAGTGGCTGGCACCGAGCAACGCGGCGGATTCGCGCCAGTCCTCGCGCAGGGCGTCGAAGGCCGGGTAGAGCAGCAACACGCCCAGCGGAATCTGGAAGTAGGTGTAGACGATGATCAGGCCGGTCTTGGAGTAGATGCTGAAGTCGCCGAGCAGGCCGATCTCCTTGAGCGCCAGGGTGAGTGCGCCGTTGAAGCCCAGCAGGATGATGAAGGCGAAGGCCAGTGGCACGCCGGCGAAGTTGCTGGTCATGTTGGCGAAGGCGCTGACGAAGTCGCGCAGGCGCGAATCGACCTGGCGCAACGAGTAGGCGCCGAGGGTGGCGATGACGATGCCGAACAGGCTCGACCAGAAGCTGATCTCGAGGCTGCGTTCGATGGCCTGCAGGTAGAACTTCGAGGCGAAGATCTTGCTGAAGTTGTCCAGGCCCCAGCCACTTTCACTTTGCAGGCTGGCGATGGCGACCCAGACCAGCGGGGCGATCTGGAAGATGATGAAGAAAATGGCGAAGGGCAGCAGGCAGAGCAGGGCCAGGTGGCGGCCGCGGTGGCTGGAATTCACTTGAGCAACTCCCGGCAGACCGGTTTGTCGTGGGCCGCGCCGAGCAGTTCGCAGATCGTGCCGCACAGCTCGGTCTGCAGGGGCTTGGCGGCCGGGTCGAGGCTGAAGGCGTCGCCGAAGACGAACAGCGGCACCTCGCGTTCCTCGGCCAGCAGGCCATTGTGCGAGCGGTCGTTGTTCATGCCGTGGTCGGCGGTGACCAGTACCTGATAGCCCTCTTC
This sequence comes from Pseudomonas sp. S44, assembly GCF_016624805.1. Taxonomy (NCBI): domain Bacteria; kingdom Pseudomonadati; phylum Pseudomonadota; class Gammaproteobacteria; order Pseudomonadales; family Pseudomonadaceae; genus Pseudomonas; species Pseudomonas sp. S44. The sequence continues at coordinate 40,124 of NZ_JACVTY010000007.1, read as the reverse complement.
GAGCCACAGTGGCAGGTAGTCGGCCAGCAGGATGTCGGCGCTGCGTGCGGCGTTGCGGTACTGGCTGCTGTCCAGACCGTGGCGGTGGCCGGCATCGTCGATGTTCATCGGGTGCACCAGCAGGAAGTTCGGGGCATGACGGCGGCGCAGGTACTCGGCGTCGGCCAGCAGATGCGAATCGGGGTAGTGATCGGCGTAGTAGAACAGCCCATGCTGGATCGGCAGCTTGGGCGCGTGGGTATGGCGGTCGCGGATCGGATCGAAGGGCGAGCGGTTGTACAGTTCGCTCATCCAGTGATAGGCCGCAGCTGCAGTGCCCAGCCCGGCTTCGCGGGCGTAGTGGAAGACGCTGCGCTGATTGGACAGGCGATTGACGTTGTTGTGCACGATACCGCTGTCGATCGGCGCCACGCCGGTGAGAATGCACTCGTACAGCGGGCGTGACAGTGACGGCAGTTCGCATTCCACACGGTACAGCGCGGCGCGGTCGGCCTCGACATAGGCGTGCAGGTGGCCCATGGCGTGGTGTGCGACCTGGTGGTTGAGGCCGTCGAGCAGGACCAGGATGACGTTGTGTTGCATGTTGGCTCCGCAGAGGAATGGGTCGGTATCGCGTCGTCCTTTTCGCGGGTAAACCCGCTCCCACAGGTATCGCGCAGGCCCGGAAGCTTGTGCTGCACCTGTGGGAGCGGGTTTACCCGTGAAAGGGCCGGGTCAGGCGCTGGAAAACCCCGCTGTCACTCCATCTCGATGATCACCTGCTCCTGCCACTTCTGCGGCAGGGCCTTGGAGGTCTTCTCCCAGGCGTCGGCGTTCTTGATCGGCTGGGCGGCCTGGTACTGCTCGTTGGGCAGCAGCTTGGCCTGGACATCGGCTGGCAGCTTCAGGTGCTCGGCGCGGATCGGGCGGGCGTGGCCGATGGCCAGGTTGGTCTGGCCGGCGTCGCTGAAGATGTATTCGCGGGCAAGCTTGGCGGCGTTCGGGTGCTTGGCGTATTTGTTGATGATGGTGGTGTAGCCGGAAATCACCGAGCCATCGGACGGGATCAGCACTTCGAAACGCTTCGGATCAATCTGTTCGCGATAGCTCAGGCCGTTGAAGTCCCAGACCACGCCGACTTCCACTTCACCTTTCTCGAGGGTCTGGATGGTCGGGTTGGCAAGCGAAAGGCGCTTCTGCTGGGCCAGCTTGGTGAACAGTTGCAGGCCCGGCTCGATATTGCTTTCGTCGCCCTTGTAGGCGATGGCGGCAGCCAGTACGCCGTTGGCGGCCTGGGCTGCGGTGCCGACGTCACCGATGGCGACCTTGTACTTGCCTTTTTCCAGGTCGTGCCAGGTTTTCGGGCGTTGGTCTTCCTTGACCAGGTCCTTGTTGATGATGAAGGCGATGGTGCCGGTATAGGCCAGCGCCCAGTGACCGTCCTTGTCCTTGGCCCACTCCGGCACCTGGTCCCAAGTGCTCGGCTTGTACGGCTGGGTCACGCCCTTGGTCACGGCGATCGGGCCGAAGGCGGCGCCGACGTCACCGATGTCGGCACTGGCGTTGTCTTTTTCAGCGTCGAACTTGGCGATCTCCTGGGCCGAGCTCATGTCGGTGTCGCTGTGCTTGAGGCCGTACTTCTTGGCCAGGTCATCCCAGGTGCCTTTCCAGTTGGCCCAGGCATCCGGCATGCCCACGCTGTTCACCGTGCCTTCCTTGCGGGCGGCGTCTTCCAGGGCCTTGAGGTCGGTATCGGCGGCCATGGCCGTGGTGCACAGGGCGATGGCCGAGCCCAGCAGTGACGCCATGAAGAACTTTTTCATCCGAAGCTCCTTTGGTGGGTGCCTTGCAATCGTTGTTATGAACGCTGTTGTGAATGCTGTGGTGCAGACCTTGCCGAGAACCATTGGTCTAGGTCAGCAAACCTTGAGCCAAGGTAGGCCTGTTGCATGACAGTTTGATGTAGAACAGGCCCGCCAGCGGTGAGGCTTGGGCCCTGAAAGCAAAGCGTAGACCAGAACCCGGCCCTTTATTCGCGGGGCTTGGCCCGATTCTGGCAATCGTGGTGCAAGGGCTTTGTCACAGGATCTTCATCAGCCGTGCCTAGGCTTGCTCTATTCTCCAGTTGCCCTGTTATGGGGCTGGACTAGTCCAGATAGGTAACCTTTGATGCAATCGACCCCACCGCGGGCGGTAACAGCCATCTGCCATGCGCTGCAGGAACAGATCGAACATGGCCTGCTGATGCCGGGCGGCAAGCTGCCGGCCGAGCGCAAGCTGAGCGAGGTATTCGACACCACCCGCATCACCTTGCGTGAGGCACTGGTGCAGCTCGAGGCCCAGGGCCTGATCTACCGCGAAGAGCGGCGCGGCTGGTTCGTCGCCCCCGAACGCCTGACCTACGACCTGATCGAGCGCAGCCACTTCCATGCGATGGTGCGCGACCAGGGACGCGTGCCGAGCACGGAGCTGCTGGCGGCGCGCTTGCTGCCGGCGTCGGCGGCGATCTGTGCGCGCCTGCGGCTCCCGGCGTTATCGAGCGTGATACAGATCTGCCGTTTGCGGCGCATCGATGGACGCGGCGTGTTGTATGCCGAGCACTACCTCAACCCACGCTATTTTCCGGGGATCCTGGCGCTGGACCTGGCACAGTCGCTGACCGAGATCTATGCCCGCGAATATGGCATCCGCTACGGGCAGGTGTGTTTCGAGATCCTGCCGACTGCGTTGCCGGTGGCGGCGGCCATGGCGCTTAGGGTGTCGGCAGGGAGCCCGGGGTTGCACATCACCCGGGTCAACAGTGACCAGCATGGGCACCTGATCGACTGCGACCTGGAGTATTGGCGGCACGATGCGATTCGTATCCAGGCGCAGGCGGGGTAGCGGAGAGCTTTCGCGGGTTCGTCCGCGAAAGGGCACTAACCGGCGGAGCCAGACTCAGCCATCGCCCCACCCCCAGCCGTCACCACCTGCACCGACAACCGCGGCGTAGCCAGGTCCAGCCCGGCTTCGTCGAGCTGGCGCTTCAACGCCAGGTTGAAGGCCCGTGACACCTCCCACTGCTTGATCGGCGCGGTCTTGAAGCGTGCCCGCAGGATCGCCGAGCCCGACTCGAAACTCTCGACTCCCTGCAGTTCCAGCGGCGACCAGATGTTGCGGCGCATCAGCGGATCATTGCGCAGCTTCTGCCCCACCTCGCGAATCAGGCTGATCGCCTTGTCGATGCTCATGTTGTGCGGTATGGCGACTCGGAAGATCGCATAGCCAAACTCGCGCGAGTAGTTCTTGATGCTCTTGATCTCGCTGAACGGGATGGTGTGGACGATGCCGTCGATGTCGCGCAGGCGCACGGTGCGAATGGTCAGGCCCTCGACCGTGCCCAGGTGGCCGCCGACGTCGACATAGTCGTCGATGGCCAGGCTGTCCTCGATGATGATGAACAAGCCGGTGATCAGATCGGCCACCAGCGATTGCGCACCGAAGCCGATGGCCAGGCCGATGACACCGGCACCGGCCAGCAGCGGTGTGACGTTCATGCCCATGTTGGCCAGGGCGACGATCACCGCGATGATGAAGATCGCCACGAACAGTACGTTGCGGATCAGCGGCATCATGGTCTGCGCACGGGCGTTGGCCAGACCTCGGCGCGAACGCACCAGTGCGTGATGCACGGCGGTGTCGGCCAGGATCCACACCAGCCAGGCGGCGATCAGGGTGCCTGCCAGGCCCAGCAGGCGCACGCTGACATCATGGCCTTCGCCCTCGGCAAAACCGATCATCGAAAGCCCCCACACGCGCAGGCCCAGCTCGATGAACAGCAACCAGATGCACAGGTGGACCAAGGCGTAGCCAAAGTTCTTCAGGCGTTCGGTATACACCGCCTGACGTTTGTTGGCGCGCCGAGGTTTGGCGGCGTGGCGACGCACCAGGCCGTTGAGCACCATGCACACCACCACCAGTACGGTGCACATCAGTGACTGACGCAGGGCGGTGCTGGTGTCGCCGGCAGAGACGAAGGTGGCGAACAGCGAGATCGCCACGAGGATCAAGGCCGGGACGAACCAGAAACTGCCAAGCAGCTCGATGGTGTCGCTGAGTGTGCGCCGGGTCAGGCGCCGCGACAGGGGCTGATTGCGGATCAGGTGCGCAATCGGCCGCCTGAAGCGCAGGATGAACAAGCCTGTGCACAGGGCCGCCAGCACGTTGGTCACGGTCGCTATCGCATGGGCCAGGTGTGTGCCCAGCGCAGTGGTCAGGCGTGGATCGCTCATCGCTTCACCGAAGGCGGCGAAGCTGCCGATCAGCCATAACGGACGAAACGCCTGGTGTCGCAGGATATGCAGGGCACGGTGGCGATGCGGGCCGTCGAGCAGAGAGAAGGCGATCACGCAGATCGCCGAAAAACAGGTGCCGACCACCAGCGCATAGGCCAGGACCATGGCCAGGGATTTGCCCAGCGACGGTGGCAGGGCGAAGCTCAGGTACACGGTGAATACCAGCGCCACCAGCCAGGGCCCGAGCTTGCGCAGGGCGAATCGCACCAGGTCCCAGGTCCGTGGGTGTTGGGGCAGCTCCTCGGTCAGCCCGAAGCGGATCCGTACCCGATGGCCGATCCAGTTGAAGGCGTAGGCCAACAGGCTCCACACGGCAATGACCGCAGCGAAGCCGAACAGGATCGCTGGCCACTGGTGCACCGGAACGACCAATGCTGCCAGCTCGTTCTGGGCCTGGTCGATTTCCTGCGACCAACGCACGAAGGGGCTGGCATCGCCGCTGAACTGCTTTTCCAGGTCGTGCATGGCGTTGCCGATCAGCCCCAGTACGCCCTGTTCCACCGTGGGTTGCGACTGTTTGCTGGCATCGCGCAGTTTCTTCAGGTCGGCCAGCAACTTGGCCCGTTGCTGGTCGTTTTCCAGGCTCTTGATCACTTCGTCCAGGGACTTGTCCAGCGGCTCGGTGGCCTGGGGTTGGGCAGGCGTGCTGCTACCCAGCAAGCCGGGCAGGCCAGCGGCTTGCACCGGGGCGATGAACAGGAGGAGCAGCAGGGTCAGGCAACGGAGAAAGGCGGGCACCGGAAAATCTACCTCAGGTCGATCGATTGCCGGAGTGTAGAGGATTTCTCAGGCGAGTTTCTCGAGGATCTTCCAGCACATGATGCCAAAGATGCCGAGGGTGCCGATCCACATCATCAGCACGCCGGCATTGCGCTCGCGCAGGCTGAAACCGATGGTCAGCAGCATCAGGAAAAGGAAAACCGGCACGAACAGGGAGATGAAGGGTGACATGAACAGAATCCTTCTGTTGTCGGGGGCATGCTTGAAGCATAGCGCGTTGAGGGGCGGAGAATTCGTGGGTAAGCCCACTCCTGCTGGAGCGTTGATGCACCTGTAGGAGCGGGTTTATCCGCGAAAAGGCCTAGCTGATATCAAGGCAGTTCGCGACTGCGATAGAACGCCGTCAGCACCTTCACCAGGTGCGCCAGGTCCTGGCTGCCGCACAGCTCGCGGATCGAGTGCATGGCGAAGGTCGGCAGGCCGATGTCGACGGTACGCACGCCCAGGTGGCTGGCGGTGATCGGGCCGATGGTCGAGCCGCAGCCCATGTCGCTGCGCACCACGAAGCTTTGTACAGGCACTTCCTCGGCCATGCACAGGTGGCGGAAATAGCCGGCGGTTTCGCTGTTGGTGGCGTAGCGCTGGTTGTTGTTGACCTTGATCACCGGGCCGGAGTTGAGCTTGGGCCCATGATTGCCGTCATGCTTTTCGGCGTAGTTGGGGTGCACGCCGTGGGCGTTGTCGGCCGACACCAGCAACGAGCGCTGGATGGTGCGCACGTATTCGTCGCCATCGGGCAGCAGACGTTGCAGGGTCTGCTCGAGCATCGGTCCGTCGGCGCCGCACGCCGAGCAGGAGCCGACCTCTTCGTGATCGGTGCATACCAGCACGCAGGTTTCGTCGCTCTCGGCGGCCAGTAGCGCCTGCAGCCCGGCATAGCACGACAGCAGGTTGTCCAGGCGCGCACCGGCGATGAAGTCGCCATGCAGGCCGATGACCGCAGCGCTCTGGGTGTCGTAGAAACTCAGCTCATAGTCCAGCACCACGTCGGCGATCAGGCCGTGCTCGCGGGCCAGTTGCTCGGTGAGCAGGGCTCGGAAGTCGACACGCTCGTCGCCGGCGACCTGGGCCAGGATAGGCGGCAGCTCGTTCTGCGGGTTGATCGGCCAGCCCTCGTTGGCGGTACGGTTGAGGTGGATGGCCAGGTTGGGAATGATGGCGATCGGCAGCTTGAAGTCGACCAGTTGGCTTTCGACCTTGCCATCGCGGCGGAAGGTGACGCGTCCGGCCAGCGACAGGTCGCGGTCGAACCAAGGGGCGAGCAGGGCACCGCCATAGACTTCGACGCCCAGTTGCAGGAAGCCCTGGCGCTGCAGTTCGGGCTGCGGCTTGACCCGCAGGCACGGGCTGTCGGTGTGTGCGCCGACCATACGGATGCCGCCAATCAAGGGCGAATGCTTGCCCAGGCGAATGGCGATGATCGAAGAGTCGTTACGGGTGACGTAGTAGCGTCCGCCGGGCACGGTGGCCCAGCTGTCACGCTCGTCCAGACGCTGGTAACCGGCGGCTTCGAGGCGCTTGGCCAGGCTGGCGGTGGCGTGGAAGGGCGTCGGGGAGGCCTTGAGGAAATCGATCAGGCCGGTATTCAGTGCTTCGCGCATAGCTCACTCCAGACAGCAGTGGCGCGAGTTTAGCGTAAATGGTCCGGAATTTGTGCGGGCCTCTTCGCGGGCAAGCCCGCTCCTACAGGGTTGGAGGTGACCCCTGTGGGAGCGGGTTTACCCGCGAAAGGGCCGGTGCAGCCACAAAAATCTAGAACGGCGCCGGGCACTCGAACTTCAACCGCTGCCCAGACACCGGGTGAGTAAAGCTCAGCATCGATGCATGCAGGCACAGCCGTTCATGGGCCGCCAATGCCTCGGGGTTGGCATACAGCCGGTCGCCCAGCAGCGGGTGCCCGATCGACAGCATGTGTACGCGCAACTGGTGCGAGCGTCCGGTGATGGGCGTCAGTTCAACCCTGCAATGATCGCCACAGCGTTCCAGTACGCGCCAGAAGGTCAGGGCATGCTTGCCCTGCTCATGGTCGACCACATGGCGTGGCTTTGTGGGCGGGTCGTAGCGCAGCGGCAGGTCGATACTGCCACTGTCGAGCGTCGGCTGGCCCCAGCACAGTGCGGTATAGGCTTTCTCCGTCTCGCGGTCGTGGAACTGGCGCGACAGCTCGCGGTGGCTGTCGGCATCGCGGGCCAGGAGAATGATCCCGGAGGTCTCCCAGTCCAGGCGATGGACGATCAGCGCGTCGGGGTAGCCGTTTTCCTGCAGGCGGGTGATCAGGCAATCCTTGTTGTCCTCGGCACGGCCTGGCACCGACAGCAGCAGGGTCGGTTTGTTGATCACCAGGACGGCGGCGTCTTCGAAGAGGATCTGGATGTTCGACAGCGGCATGTTCAACGGTTCTCTGTAAAGCACTGTGGGAGCGGGCTTGCCCGCGAAGAAGGCCGGTACAAGTGCCAGAGTGATGGCGCCAGTACCGGCCTTTTCGCGGGCAAGCCCGCTCCCACAGGGGATCGCGGTGTGACAGGGGTTTCTATCAGCGATCCGGCAAGGTGATGTTCAGTTCCAGAATCGAGCAGCTGCCCTGGTTTTCCAGCTCGATATGCACGTCATCGTTGCCGATGTTCACATACTTGCGGATCACTTCGAGCAGTTCTTTCTGCAGCGCCGGCAGGTAGTCCGGTTCGCTGCGCTGGCCGCGCTCATGCGCCACGATGATCTGTAGACGCTCTTTCGCTACCGACGCACTGGTCTGTTTCTGTCTGCCACGAAAGAAGTCAAAAAGGTTCATGGTTTATTTGCCTCCAAACAGGCGCGCGAAGAATCCTTGCTTCGGCACTTCGATGAAGCGCAGAGGCTTCTCTTTACCCAGCAGGCGGTCGACGGTATCGCTGTAGGCCTGGCCGGCGTCGCTCTGGTCGTCGAGGATGACCGGGATACCCTGGTTGGATGCCTTGAGGACCGCTTGCGACTCGGGAATCACGCCCTTGAGCTTGATCGCGAGGATCTCTTCGACGTCGGCGATGCTGAGCATTTCGCCCTTTTCCACGCGCTCGGGGTGGTAGCGGGTGATCAGCAGGTGTTCCTTGATCGGCTCCTCGCCGTTCTCGGAGCGGCGCGACTTGCTCGACAGAATGCCCAGCATGCGGTCGGAGTCACGTACCGAGGAGACTTCCGGGTTGGTCACGACGATGGCTTCGTCGGCGAAGTACATCGCCAGGTGCGCGCCTTTCTCGATACCGGCCGGGGAGTCGCAGATGACGTAGTCGAACTGCTCCTTGAGCTCCATCAGGACCTTTTCGACGCCTTCTTGCGTCAGGGCGTCCTTGTCGCGGGTCTGGCTGGCGGCCAGCACGAACAGGTTCTCAAGGCGCTTGTCCTTGATCAGGGCCTGTTGCAGGTTGGCTTCGCCGTTGACCACGTTGACGAAGTCGTACACCACGCGGCGTTCGCAGCCCATGATCAGGTCGAGGTTACGCAGGCCGACGTCGAAGTCGACGATCACAGTCTTGTGGCCGCGCAATGCGAGGCCGGTACCGATGGCGGCGCTGGTGGTGGTCTTGCCCACCCCCCCCTTGCCGGAAGTAACCACGAGAATCTTGGCCAAGGTGTTTCACCCCTAAATAAACGGGACCCGAAGTCCCAGCAAATGCAAAAAAGGCAACGGTGGAAAAGTTGCTCTTAAAATGGCGGCAGTATCCGTTAAAGACGGGTGATGTTCAACACGTCGCCGACCAGGCTCACCTGCACGCCCGAACCCCACAGCGGGTCGCGGCGCAGGTCTTCGCAGACCTTGTACTGACCGGCGATGGAGACCATTTCGGCCGTCATCTGCTGACAGAAGATCCTGGCTCGGGTGTTGCCCTTGATACCAGCCAGTGCGCGGCCACGCATGGCGCCGTACACATGGATATTGCCATCGGCGAGAAGTTCCGCACCCGGGCTCACCGAGGCGGTCACGATCAAGTCGCCGCCCTGAGCATAGATCTGCTGGCCGCCACGTACAGGGCTGGTGATGATGCGGGTCGGGCGAACCTCGGGTTCGGCGGCCACAGCGGGTGCCGGAGCGGGCTCGACTTTCTTCACTTCCGGCTCAGGTTCCAGCGGGCGTTCGCGGGCGCCGGAGGGCGGCAGGACCGGCAGGTCGATGGCGATCGCCGCGGCGATGTCCTCGATCCGGCTGGCGCGGATCGCCAGGGTGCGCAGGCCATGGTGACGGCAGATGCGCATCAGCCCGGGCAGGTCGATGGCGCCTTCGTCCGGCGGCAGTTTGTCCAGGGCCAGCACCAGCGGTGTGTTGCTGAAGAAATTGGGGGCCTGCGCCACTTTCGCCGCCAGTTGGCGGTCGAGGGCTTCGAGGTCGTTGCGCGCCAGTTCCAGCACAGTAATGGCGAGCATGCTGCCCTTGAGCTGGAACACGGTGGCGGAGTCGGGTGTCTGGTTGAGGCTCATGGTCTGCATAGACGGCTTGTTGCGAAAAAAGTGCCCTGACTTATAACGATAAGACCGATTGGCCGCAACCTGCGGCCAAAGGTTGTAGAATGCCAGGCCTTTGTCTTACCGGAAGCTTCAATGGATCGTCCGCGTTTTCGTCCCTACTTCCTCCATCCACGTTTCTGGGGCCTGTGGCTCGGCCTGGGACTGCTGTGGCTGGTGGTGCAGTTGCCTTACCGAGCCTTGCTGTGGCTCGGCAGCGCCCTGGGCGCCGTGATGTATCGCCTGGCCGGCGAGCGTCGGCGCATTGCCGCGCGCAATCTGGAGCTGTGTTTCCCGGCACTGTCCGGCGACGAACGGCAGCGCCTGCTGAAGGCAAACTTCGCCTCTACCGGCATCGCCTTCTTCGAAATGGCCATGAGCTGGTGGTGGCCCAAAGCCAGGCTTGCCCGCCTGGCACACATCGAAGGTCTGGAGCACCTGCAGGCAGCCCAGCGTGACGGGCAGGGCGCCATCCTCATGGCGGTGCATTTCACCACGCTGGAGATCGGCGCGGCCCTGCTCGGCCAGGAGCACACCATCGATGGCATGTACCGCGAGCACGGCAATCCGGTGTTCGACTTCATCCAGCGACGCGGTCGCGAGCGGCACAACCTCGACTCCCTGGCAGTGGAGCGCGAGGACGTACGCGGCATGCTCAAGCTGCTGCGCGGCGGGCGGGCGATCTGGTACGCGCCGGACCAGGACTACGGCACCAAGCAGAGCCTGTTCGTGCCGCTGTTCGGCATCCCCGCCGCCACGGTGACTGCAACGACCAAGTTCGCCCGACTGGGCAAGGCGCGGGTGATTCCGTTCACTCAGAAACGCCTGGAAGATGGCAGCGGCTATCGTCTGGTGGTGCATGCGCCGCTCGAGGATTTCCCAGGGGAGAGCGAGGAGGCCGACTGCCTGCGCATCAACCAGTGGGTCGAAAGTGTGCTCCGCGAGTGCCCCGAGCAGTACCTGTGGGCGCACCGGCGCTTCAAGTCGCGGCCCGAAGGGGCGCCGCGGCTGTATGACAAGAAGAAGCGCTGATCCGGGGTAGTGGCTGCAGGCCCTTTCGCGCCCCGACTTGCCCGCGAAGGGGCCGATCCTGACAAAACCGACAAACCAGGAAGGAACCGATGGCCCCACCCCCGACTACTGGCCTGATCCTCTCCGGCGGCGGAGCCCGTGCTGCCTACCAGGTCGGCGTGCTCGCCGGTATCGCCGAACTGTTGCCCGCTGGCGCGCCCAATCCCTTCCCGGTCATCGTCGGCACCTCTGCCGGGGCCATCAATGCCGTGACCCTGGCCAGCGGCGCCACTCGCTTTGGTGAGTCGGTGCAGCGCCTGACCCGCTTCTGGCAGAACTTTCGCAGCCACCTTGTGCTGCGCAGCGACTGGCCCGGGGTCATGCGTCAGGCCAGCCGTTTCGTCAGCCACAGCCTGCTGGGGCTGGGCCGGCAGATGCCGGTAGCGCTGCTCGACAGCAGCCCGCTGCGAGCGCTGCTCAAGGCGCATCTGGACCTGGATGGCATCCACCATGCCCTGGCCAGCGAGCAACTGCGCGCGGTGGCCGTAACCGCCTTTGGTTACGAGTCCGGCCAGGCGGTGACGTTCTATCAAGGCGGCGAAGCGATCGAACCCTGGCTGCGGCACCGGCGTATCGGCGTACCCACTGCGCTGAGCGTCGAGCACCTGCTGGCCAGTTCGGCCATCCCGTTGCTCTTCGCTCCGGTGCGCCTGGGCGACGAGTACTTCGGTGACGGCGCGGTGCGCCAGTCTGCGCCGATCAGCCCGGCACTGCACCTGGGGGCCAGTCGCGTACTGGTGGTGGGGGTCAGCGGTAACCCGCAGCGCCCTGTGCCGCCGGTACAGAGTGCACGGGTGTTCAGCGGGCAACAGCCGAGCCTGGCGCAGATCGGTGGGCACATGCTCAACAGTACCTTCATCGACAGCCTCGAAGACGATATCGAGTTGTTGCAACGCCTGAATCACCTGAGTCATCTGATGCCTGCACATCTGGACGCCCGGCGCCTGGGCCTGGCGCCGATCGAAGTACTGGTGGTGGCGCCCAGCCAGCCGCTGGACGAGATCGCGGCACGTCATCGGCGCGAGTTGCCGGCTGCGTTGCGCCTGTTCCTGCGTGGGCCCGGAGCGACCAGGACCAGCGGGGCCGGTGTACTCAGCTACCTGTTGTTCGAGGCGAGCTACTGCAGTGAGCTGATCGAACTGGGGCGCAGCGATGCCCTGGCCAAGCGCCGGGAGTTGCAGCAGTTTCTGGGGTTGGTGGGCTGAGGCCGCATGGCGGCCCCGCCGCACTCACTCTGAAATCTGCAACTTGCGCGCCTGGGTATAGACGTAGCGCACTTTTTCGTACTCGAACGGCGAGTTGGTCTGGCCATAGCGGAAATTGGTGGTGTAGCGCCGGTCGATCGCCCGCAGCAGGAAGATCTCCGGATGGTCGGTACTGACCTCGGCGACGTTGAGGAAATTCGCTTCGCGCTCGCCGACGTAGTCCACCACCAGGCCTGTGGTGTCGCGCAGGTTCGAGGGACCGAGGATCGGCAGCATGATATACGGGCCTTCCGGAACGCCGTAGAAGCCCAGGGTCTGGCCGAAGTCCTCGCTCTGGCGTGGCAACCCCATCTTGGTCGCCGGGTCCCACAGGCCACCCACGCCGATGAGGGTGTTGAACATCAGGCGCGCAGTGATCTCCGCCGAGCGTTTGACCTTGAGCTGCAACACACTGTTGAACAGGTTGGGCACATCCCCCAGGTTGTTGAAGAAGTTGCTCACCCCGGTGCGCACGAAGTGCGGGGTTATGTAGCGGTAGCCATCGACCGCCGGCAGGAACACCCATTGGTCGAAGCGATAGTTGAAGTGGTAGATGCGCCGGTTCATCGATTCCAGCGGGTCGTAGACGTTCAACGCGGCCAGGGTGGAGCGTTCGAACTCGCGCTGGTCGAGACCGGGGTTGAATTTCAGCTCGCGCAGCGGGTCGAGGAAGCCGTCCGATTCCACGGTAGGCGTGTCGATCACATCGGCTTCGACCACGCTGGTACGCGGTGCGGTTTCTGCTGCCAGGGCGCTGGTACTGACGAGCAGGGCGAGGGCAAGTATGAGTCTGTCAGCCACGGAAGAACTCCAGCATGGCGTCGGCATTGACGCGGTAGTTGAGGTTGCCGCAATGGCCGCCGTGTGGATAAAGGGTCAGCCGGTCGCCGAACACCTTGCGCAGGAAACCGATGTCGCCGGGGCCGAGGATCACGTCGTCGGCGTTGTGCATCACGGCGATCTTCGGGCTGTCGGCGAGGTAGTCCTTGAGGGCGTACAGGCTGACCTGATCGATCAGTTGCAGCAGGCTGTTGCCGTCGGTGCGCGCACGCCACATGGGGATCACCTGCTCGGTCAGGTAGCAGTCGAAGTCGCATTGCAGGGCCCGTTTGAAGAACGGCGTGAGGCTGCTGCCCTCGGTGATCGGAAACTTCGGCGGAATGATCAGGCCGCGGCGATTGATCAGGTCGGAGGTGAAGGCGATGTCGGCTGCCGAGAAACGGAACGAGGTGCCGATCAGCATGGCCATCTGTTCGTTGGACAAATGCTCGCGTGAGTTCTGGAAGTCGTAGAGCAGGGCGTCATTGAGGTCGATGTAGCCCTTGTCCTGGAAGTAGCGCGTGAGTTTTTCCAGCATCAGTTCGTAGAACGTGGTGCTGCGGTCGATGCCCTTGACCTGGGTCTGCACCAGTTTGTCGAGGTTGTTGATCGAGGTGTACAGGTTCACGGGCGGGTTGAGCAGCAGCACGCGCTTGAAGTTGAAGCTGCGCCGGGTTTCGTCCAGATGGCTGACGAACGCCGCGTCCAGGGCGCCGAGGCTGTAGCCGGTGAGGTAGAACTCGCTGACCGGCAGGCGCGGATGCTGGGCGCGTACGGCTTGCATGACCCGGTACAGGTCTTCGGCATCCTCGCGGCTCACGCCGGGCGTGGCGAAGCGTGAGGCGGCGCTCATGAAGTCCCAGCTGGTGGGCGAAGACAACTGCACCACGTGATAGCCCGCCTGGTAGAACAGTTTTTTCAGGTATTCGGCGATGGTGCTGCTGTAGGGCGCGCCGGTGCCGGCGATGATGAACACCAATGGCGCTTCGTGGTCCTGGCGTGCCAGGCGGTAGCGGAGTTTTTTCACCGGCCAGAAGTTGTCCGGCAGGGTGAATTCGCGCTCTGGGCGCAGGTTCAGGCTGTAGTCGGACTGGTTGATATCGTCGTCGCTGGGCAGCGTCGGGCGCTGGTCCGGCGGCGTGGTGGCAATGGTCGCCTCGAACGGATTGGTCAAGGGATAGCCGTAGGTGGCGGGGTCGATGTCCCGCGCAGAGGCGGCCGCAGCCAGAAACAGGCCGCACAGCAGGGCGACGAGGCGCAACGGTCGAAGCATGGAGAGTCCCCCGGGAGAACGGCAAGGCAATGTGGAGCTAGGACCATCGTGCCCCTGGCAAAGTTGCCTGGCGCGCTGTCCTTTATTGTGGCGGATGTTGCCGCGAAGTTGGCCGCTGCGGCAATGACCGCTTCCTCGACATTAGCCGAACCGCGCCATTTTGCCTTGCGCGGCAGGCCTGGGGGATTATCCTGAGCGCCGGTTACATTTTCTGGAGCTGTGCATGAGTCGTTGGTGGCCTGTCGTTGCGTTGCTGCTGTTTCTGCCGGTGTGGCTGGCGGCCAGTTATGGCGTGCGTTTCGGCCTGATGGAAGACGGCCAGTGGGTAGGCCTGTGCGCGGTGCCTGGCGAACACTGGCAGTGCCAGGCGCGGTCGCTGCTGGGGTTGTGGATTCACTTCCAGGTGATCGGCTGGGTGGCGTTGGGGCTGGCCTTGCTGTGCCAGGTGTTGCCGGGACGGCTTGGCTGGTGGGGGGCGGTGCTGGCGCTGGTGGCAGGGGTGCCGGCGCTGGTGCTGTACACGGCGAGTCTGGGGGTTTTTGCGGTGGTTCTGGCGGGGTTGCGGTTGGTCAGGGCCTCCAGCTAGCAGGTTTACCGGTGTTCTTTTCGCAGGCTTGCCCGCGAAAGGAACACCGCCGTTTCAAGCCCTGCGCAAACTGCGCCAAAGGGCAGCCACCATCAGCACACTGACCGCCGCCCAGCTCCAGGCCTGATGATTGTGCAGCCCTTCCTGATACAGCTGCGGCGCAATTCCTGCGCCGATGATGAATGCCAGCAGCGCCACTTCGGCCCTGCGCGCGGCCACCGGTCGCAACAGGTACACCAGCGCCGGCAGCAGCAGCGCTGCGCTGGGGAAGCTGCGATAGCGCGGATCGAAGACCATTGCCAGCATGCTCACCGCCGCTGCGAATCCCGCTGCCAGCAGCCACCATCCCGCTCGCGCCTGCAGCCAGGCGAACAACCGCTCACGCCAGCCTTCGCGTCGGGCCAGGGCCAGCGCGGCATGGGCCAGTACCAGCAGGTTCAGGCCCGCCAGCGCTGCCGCCCACAGCCATTCAGCGACAAAGCGCGCGTTGGTGCGCATCAGCTCGCCCCACAGCCCCAGGCTGCCCGCGCCGACTGCCGCCAGCAGCGGTAACAGCAACGCCGCGCGGGCGTGCGCCGGGCGCCCGGCCAGGCCCAGAGTCGCCAACACCAGCAACGCGCTGGCCAGCCACCACTGTGGCCACTGTGTCAGGTTGCTGACGGGTCCTTCGAGCACGCCTTTGTCCTGCCGATCAGCGTCGTACAGCCCCCAGTAGCCACCCACTGCGCCTTCGCTGGCGCGTTTCCAGGGCTGGTCGAAGGCCTCGATCAGGTTGTAGTGCCAGCCGTTGGCCTCGGCCATCGCGACGAAGCCCCGGATGAAGCGTGCCTCGTTGACCCGGCTTGGCTCTGCGGTCTCGCGCTGGCGGCCTTCGCTGGGCCAGCCGGTTTCGCCGATCCTGACGTCCTTGGGGGCGAAGCGGTTGCCGAATACCTGACGTACCTCGGCGACATGCGCCAGGGCGTCCTCGATGCCGCGTGGATCGTCCTCCCAGTAGGGCAGCAGGTGGATGGTCAGGAAGTCCACCGCTGGCGCCACTTCCGGGTGCTGGAGCCAGAACTCCCAGACGTCGGCATAGGTCACCGGGACCTGCACCTGGGCTTTCACCCGAGTGATCAGTTCGGCCAGGCGTTGGCCGGTGACTTCCTTGCGCAGCAGCGCCTCGTTGCCGACGATCACTGCGCTGACCACGTCCGGGTTGGCGTTGGCCGCCTCGATCAGCAGCGCCACCTCCTTGTCGGTGTCTACCGGGTTGGCATTGACCCAGGCACCGAGCATCACCTTCAGTCCGTGCTTGCGCGCCAGCGCCGGAATCGCCTCAAGCCCCGTCATCGAATAGGTGCGGATGCACTGGAAGCGCTCTGCCAGCAATGCCAGGTCGGCGTCCATGCGCGCAGGGCGCAGGCGAAATGGCTGGTCGAAGGGCGACTGGTCCTTGTCGAAGGGGGTGTAGGAGGCGCACTGCAATTTGTGCGACGGGCTCGCCGCATCGGGCAGGTGCACCGGCTTGCCCAGGCCATACCAGAATGCACCGAGACCGAGCAGGGCGAACAGGCAGGTGATCAGGTAGAGGAGGGTGGTGCGGGGCGTGCTGGGCATCGAGCGGTCCATCGTCTGGCGCGGGTCATCGGTTGAGAGTCGCTGATAGTAGCCCGGCGCCAACAGTTTGGCATGCAAGGATCGCGCAGAACTGCGCGCGTGGATGACGCTAATGGCGAAGTGCTGTCGCTTATCGTTGGGTAAAGGTCGCTGACGGAGCAGGTCGCGCTGTGTTGCAGGTTGATGATGCAATCTCCAAGACCTGACGAGGGGATGCTTTGATGGCGACTACTACAAGAATGCGACGTTTCCTGGGCGTGACCGGCGCCCTGGTGTTGGCCATGGGTGCTGCACAGGCCATGGCCAAGGAAGTAAGCATCGGTTACGTGGACGGGTGGGCCGACAGCGTCGCCACCACCAACGTGGCTGCCGAAGTGATCAAGCAGAAACTCGGCTACGACGTGAAGCTGCAAGCGGTGGCCACCGGCATCATGTGGCAGGGTGTCGCCACCGGCAAGCTCGACGCCATGCTCTCGGCCTGGCTGCCGGTGACCCATGGCGAATACTGGAGCAAGAACAAGGATAACGTGGTCGACTTCGGCCCCAACTTCAAGGATGCCAAGATCGGCCTGATCGTGCCGGAGTACGTCAAGGCCAACAGCATCGCCGACCTCAAGAACGACACCAGCTTCAAGCAGAAGATCGTCGGCATCGATGCAGGCTCCGGAGTCATGCTCAAGACCGAGCAGGCGATCAAGGACTACGACCTCACCGGCTACAAGCTGACGGCAAGCTCCGGCGCGGCGATGACGGCGGAACTTGGGCGTTCGTATGCCAAGCAGCAGTCGATCGCGGTCACCGGCTGGGTGCCGCACTGGATGTTCGCCAAATGGAAACTCAAGTTCCTCGAAGATCCCAAGGGCGTCTATGGTGCGGCGGAAACCGTCAACAGCATCGGCAGCAAGGAACTGGCGACCAAGGCGCCGGAAGTGGCCGAGTTCCTCAAGAAGTTCCAGTGGCAGTCCAAGGACGAGATCGGCGAAGTGATGCTGGCGATCCAGGAAGGGGCCAAGCCTGAAGCAGCGGCCAAGGACTGGGTGGCCAAGCATCCTGAGCGGGTCAAGGAGTGGACGGGTAAATAACCGATAGGGCCAGTGGGTACTTTTCGCGGGTAAACCCGCTCCTGCAAAGTGCGCATTGGCCCTGACTTTGTTACCCGAATGGTAAAAGACTGTTGCATCTAAGACTAAGGTCGTCTGGTTGGCGTCCACCGGCAGCATAAAGTTAAGGCGGGTTCTCCCCTTACTGTGTTGCTGCTAGGACAAAAACAATGAACGACAGCATCTACCGATCGATACAAGAAAGTCCGCGCTTCAAGGAGCTGGTCACCAAACGCGAACGTTTCGCCTGGCTCCTGTCGGCGATCATGCTCGGCCTCTACTGCGCTTTCATCCTGCTCATCGCCTATGGCCCGCAGATTCTCGGCGCCAAACTCAGCCCCGGCTCTTCCATCACCTGGGGCATTCCTCTGGGCGTCGGCCTGATCCTCTCGGCATTCGTCCTCACCGCCATCTATGTGCGGCGTGCCAACGGCGAGTTCGATGAGCTGAACAAGGCGATCCTGAAGGAGGCGCAGCAATGATTCGTCACGCCAAAACCTTGGCCGTACTGGCCTGCGGTGCCTTCGCACCGGCCGTGTGGGCTGCCGATGCAATCAGCGGCGCGGTGCAGAAACAGCCGTTGAACATGTCGGCGATCATCATGTTCCTGGCCTTCGTCTGCTTCACCCTGGGGATTACCTACTGGGCCTCGAAACGCAACAAGTCGGCTTCGGACTACTACGCCGCAGGCGGGCGCATCACCGGCTTCCAGAACGGTCTGGCGATCGCCGGTGACTACATGTCGGCTGCTTCCTTCCTGGGTATTTCCGCGCTGGTGTTCACCTCCGGCTACGACGGCCTGATCTACTCGATCGGCTTCCTGGTCGGCTGGCCGATCATCCTCTTCCTGATCGCCGAGCGCCTGCGCAACCTGGGCAAGTACACCTTCGCCGACGTTGCTTCCTATCGCCTCGGGCAGAAAGAGATCCGCACCCTGTCGGCCTCGGGCTCGCTGGTGGTGGTGGCCTTCTACCTGATCGCGCAGATGGTCGGCGCGGGCAAGCTGATCGAGCTGCTGTTCGGCCTGGACTACCACGTCGCGGTGATCCTGGTCGGCATCCTGATGTGCCTGTACGTGCTGTTCGGTGGCATGCTGGCCACGACCTGGGTGCAGATCATCAAGGCCGTGCTGCTGCTCTCCGGTGCCAGCTTCATGGCGCTGATGGTGATGAAGCATGTGGGCTTCGACTTCAACACCCTGTTCTCCGAAGCGATCAAGGTGCATGCCAAGGGCGAGGCGATCATGAGCCCGGGCGGCCTGGTCAAGGATCCGATCTCGGCCTTCTCGCTGGGCCTGGCGCTGATGTTCGGCACCGCAGGCCTGCCGCACATCCTGATGCGCTTCTTCACCGTCAGCGATGCCAAGGAAGCGCGCAAGAGCGTGTTGTATGCCACCGGCTTCATCGGTTACTTCTACATCCTGACCTTCATCATCGGCTTCGGCGCGATCCTGCTGGTCAGCACCAACCCGGACTTCAAGGACGCCGCCGGCGCCCTGCTGGGCGGTAACAACATGGCGGCGGTACACCTGGCCGATGCCGTGGGTGGCAGCATCTTCCTGGGCTTCATTTCGGCCGTGGCCTTCGCCACCATCCTGGCTGTGGTTGCCGGCCTGACCCTGGCGGGTGCCTCGGCAGTTTCCCACGACCTGTACGCCAGCGTATGGCGCAAGGGCAAGGCCAACGACAAGGACGAGATCCGCGTGTCGAAGATCACCACCGTCGCGCTGGGCGTCCTGGCGATCGGCCTGGGTATCCTGTTCGAGAAGCAGAACATCGCCTTCATGGTTGGCCTGGCCTTCTCCATCGCCGCAAGCTGCAACTTCCCGGTACTGCTGCTCTCGATGTACTGGAAGAAGCTGACCACCCGCGGCGCCATGATCGGCGGCTGGATGGGCCTGATCAGCGCGGTTGGCCTGATGATCCTCGGCCCGACCATCTGGGTGCAGATCCTCGGTCATGAAAAAGCCATCTACCCGTACGAGTACCCGGCACTGTTCTCCATGATCATCGCCTTCGCGGGTATCTGGTTCTTCTCGGTCACCGACAAGTCCAAGGCTGCCGATGACGAGCGTGCACTGTTCTACCCGCAGTTCGTTCGCTCGCAGACCGGCCTGGGCGCCAGTGGTGCGGTTTCCCACTGATCGTTGATGCCGAGTACGACGCCCCGCTTGCCGGGGCGTCGTCGTTTCTGATTGATGGCATTTCTCTATCCCTGGGAAATTTCCCAAGCTCGCTGGGAAGGGTCTGAGTTAATGCGTCGATTACTCCGCGAATAATGAGCCAGGTGACGCAGTCAAGCGTTATTCCGCCTCATCACTTCAAGGAGATTTCCTCATGAAACGTCTGTTCGTGGCCCTGCCCCTCGCACTGTTTACCGCCGCATCGGCATATGCCGTCGACCCTATCGAAAAGCAGGTCCAGGTCACCGCACAGGTGCCTACCGATGCCTTCTTCGTCGAGCCGGTGGGCGGCAACTGGATGAACGACCCGCAAGAACTGTCCTGGAACTCGTTCCGCAGCGAACTGCAGCCGATCCGCAAGCAGTTGCAGGTCAAGAGCACCGTTGGCCCGATCACCGCTTACCTGGTGTCGCCGGCGGCGGTCAGCGACGGCGTGAACAGCATCGGCCTGGATGTGTCGGTGGCCGGCACGACACTCAGCACCACCTCCACCGAAGTCATCACCGCGGCGCAGGCAGCGCCGGGTGCGGTGGTCGGTTTCGAGATCGCGGCTCAAGCCGCGCCAGCCGGCGGCTATGTGCCCGGCAGCTACCAGGGGCTGGTGAGCATGATGTTCGAAACCGCCACCCCCTGATTCGCTCACTCCCTGCTTTCCATTGCCCGTTGCTGCCCCTGTCTGATGCTTGTCAGGGCGGGGCGGGCATTGCCTGCCATGATGCCTATGCCAATCTTTCAACCTATCCCCGCCGCGCTCCGCCATTGCCTGCTCGTGGGCGCCTGCATCGCCCTGATGCCCCGGATCGGCCTTGCTGCCTCTGCAACCCTCGGGCGGGTCGAGGGTTTGCCGCGTGAATTCGAGGGGCATTTCTTCGATGTGCCGCTGGCGGTGCGGGTGGACCTGGACGGCCGCTACCTGGGCGATGCCATGGTGGTCCTGGGGCGTGACGAGCAGGTGCAACTGCTCGAGTTCACCGAAACCGACGAGAGCCGCGAGCCCGAAAGCCTGCGCCAGCGCTGGCAGGAGCGTCTGGCTCGACCGCGACCGCTCGGAGATTGTCTTCAGGATTGTCCCGATGGGCTTCAGGCCGTGCACTACAGCCTGGTCAACTCACAGTTATCGTTGCTCACCCTCCAGGCCGAAAGCGCCGGGCAGGTACCTCGTTTTCACCAGCCGCCAGAGCAAGGAAGCACGGGCCTGTTGCTGCGCAACCAGCTCAACCTGGTCGGAGATGGGCGCGGCGGTACTGGGCGCTTTGCACTGCAGGGCCAGGGCAGCATCGGTCACTGGACCGCCCTGGCCGATGGCCAACTCGACCGTGGCAGCGAGGCCGACGCCTCGACCCGTTATCACGTCGAGCAGCTGTATGCCGAACGCCTGGTCGAAGATCACTTCTATCGGCTCGGCTACTTCACCCCCAGTGCCCAGGGCCTGACGCGCCAGCCACGGCTGAACGGGGCCAGCCCCGACACTACACTGGGGCTGATGTTCGGCAGCAGCGACGGGTTGGCCTTGGATACCGGCATGCCCAGCACCACCCCGATCTATGTCACCCCCGACCGACCGGCGATCGTCGAGATCTACCGCAACGGTGTGCTGATCAACAGCCAGCCTGTGCAGCCTGGCTTGCAGACCCTGGACACCCGGGTGCTGCCCGGTGGCATCTACGAAGTCGAGGTGCGTCTGGTCGAGGATGGCCAGGTCACCTCGCGCGACCAGGCATTCATCTACAAACCCAGCAACTGGAGCAGCCGCGGCGGGCGTTGGCGCTACAACGTCTACCTGGGGCGCCAGAGCAGTGTGCTGAGCAACTGGTCACGTGAGCATGACGACAGTCTCAGTGGCGGCATCCTTGCCAACTACCTCCTGCATCCACGCGCAGTGGTGGGGGTTTCCGTGCAGCAGATCGATGAGCAGCAGCAGTTCGGCACTTCGCTGGACTGGGATGTGCACGAGCGCTTCAAGCTGTATGGCAACCTCTATCAGGCCCGGGGCTATGGCAACGGCTACGACCTGCAGGCCGTGGGCAATTTCGAGACCACCTCCCTGGTGGCCAGCCACAGCCGCTCCTGGCTCACCCCCCAGACGACCACCCGGCGCCCTCATGCGGCGCTGGCGACCCGGCAGACCTCGGTGTCGCTGAGTCAGCGCCTGGACCCGCGGCACACTGCCAACCTGCGGGTGTCGCACAGCAGCGGTGCCAGCGAGGGGTTGGGGCTGGATCTGGGGTGGTCGTATTACGGACGGCTGTTCGGCTCCGATGCCAACTGGCGGCTGTCGGTGTTCGACCGCCCCGGCACGTTGGCCACGGGGGAGTCACGCAGCCGCGGGGTCAACCTGGCGCTGAGCATGAGCCTGGGAGGCGGCAAGGGGCGGCGGTTGTCGGCGACTGTCGGTACCCGCACTTCTCGTGATGGCGGGCGCGACATCAACACCTCGCTGACCTATCAGCAAGACCTCGAGCTCGGGCCGCTGCGCAGTGTCGGTGCAACGATGAGTGCCGACCGCTATGGCGTGGGGCTGGGCGGCGATACCCAGTTCGAAAACGAGGTGATGCATGGCGATGCCTACGTTCAGCAATCTTCCTACAACGGCGAGTTCGGCGGTGGCGTGAACCTGGAGAGCCTGCTTGCGCTTGGGGGCGGCAAGGTTGCAATGAGCGGCCAGTACCTGCCGCATCAGGCGGGTCTGATTGTCGACGTCGACACTGACTTGCCCGACCTGAAACTGCACGCCGAAGACCCCAATGGCAGCACCGCCGTCCTGCGCCCCGGGCGCAACGTGATCCCGGTCGCGGCCTACAAGCCCGGCAGCGTGCAGTTCGACTTCGAAGGTATCGACCCCACTGCGGCGTTGATCCAGCCCGCCAGCCTGGATTACCACCTGAACCGAGGCGGCATCGCCTATCGCCAGTTGCGGGTGATGCGCACGGTCACGGTGCTGGGACGCTTGTTCGACGACAAGGGCCAGCCCTTGCGGGGCGCGCAGGTACTCAATCACGCCAGCCGCAGCGTCACTGAAGTCGACGGTTTCTTCGCCGTTGAAATGAGCGAGGCGACTCCGACTCTCGAGGTCCGTCTCAAGGGGGCAGCGGTCTGCTTGCTGGCGCTTGACCCTTCGCGACTGGTGCGCGAGGGCGATGTGCTGTTGGCCGGTGACCAGCAGTGCAGGCCCGGTGAACTGGCGGGCAAAGGGGACCCTGCCACGGATGCACGCAGTGGTTGAGAAGTGCACAGCGCCTGCTTTTTGTAGGAGTTTTCTCATCGCGTTTTGGGAAGTATCGCTCGCATCGGTGCATGGCCACGCGCCCGACGCCCCCCTAATATCACATTGATTGCATGGAGATTTATCGCATGGATATCCGCGGCCTGATGGCCCTGCTGCTGACGATGCCGCTGTCATTACACGCGGCTCCAGAACTGAACATCGGTGGGCTTTACGACTACCTTGAAGGTGACCGGAGCACCTTGCTCAAACGGGTACGCAATGGTGGCGACACCACGGCCTTCGTCAGGATCAGCGTGGTGGAGCTGGTGTATGACGCAGACGGCAGTGCTCGTGAGGTCGCGACTGATGGCCTGGCGCTGGAACAGCGAGGGCTGATCGCCAGTCCTGCCCGGCTGATCGTGCCTGCTGGTGGCATGCAGGCTGTGCGCCTTCTGTACCGAGGGCCACGAGATCAGGAGCGCTATTTCCGCCTGCGCTTCGTACCGGTGCTGCCTGAGCGCGGCGATGGCTTTGCCGTCGATGAAAAAGAGGCACGCAGCTACCGTGAGCACTTGCAGGCTGGCGTCAACCTGCTGGCCGGTTACGGTTCGTTGCTGTTCGTGCGCCCGCAGCAGGCGCGTTTCGATACCCGGATTCGCCGTCAGGCTGGTCAGTTGGAAGTGACCAACGCTGGCAACGCCAGTGTAGTCCTGGACCGTTTCCGTCAGTGCCACGTGGCGGCGCAGACCTGTGATGCGGCCACCAAGCATCACTTGTTGCCGGGGCGTAGCCGACAATTCAGTGGTCATGTGGAAAAGGAACATCGCTTCGACCTGCATGAAGGTGCCGAACGCCGCGATGTCGTGGTGGAAGGATGAGCCGCCTCGCAGGACGCGGTCGCCTTGCGCATATCGGTCGCGCCTGGCTATGGCTCATGCTGCTGGTCGCACCGGTTGCCCCTGCCCTGGAGGTGACCTTGACTGCGAAATACAATGGCGGCGGATCGGGACGGTTCGAGAATACTACGCCGCCTGGCGGGCTTTGTCAGAGCTGGGGTTCGAGCTGCCGTGAGCAGATGACCGTGACCCTGCCTATCACCTATACCAAGACGACGATCCGTGCAGCTTCGGATGTGCGCGATACCTTCTTCGTCAAGGTTCCCGCTCGACGCGAGATCGAGGTGCGCTCTGATGACGGGCTCGATTCGCGGCGTATGGTGTTCGAGTGGACGGCGCTCAGCCAACGCGTGCTCGGCGCGAATATCAATCGACATACGCTTTACCAGGCAAGGGTGGAGGGCGGTTGCAGCAGTATCGGCAATGTCTCGCAATTCCGTCCCGCCCTTATCTCCTTCCTCTGGAGCATCGGCAATCCGACCTCCCCGGGAGCCTGCACTGCAGATGGTGGTTACGCTGCAGCGGGCTTCAGCCAGAACCTCGACGTGCAGGAAACCAGCGTCGCCTTCCAGCTCGACCTACCGCCGCCTTACCGCCTGCGTTCTGGCATCTATCGAGGTTCCACCACCTACCGCATCGGTCCGGGCATGGACTTTGACTTCGGTAATGGAGTGTCAGCGCTTAGCGGCGACACACTGACCGTCAATTTCGAATTGGATGTGCAGCATGCCTTCCTGTTCGAGTTTCCCCCAGGATCCGAGCGCGCCGTGCTCGAACCACGAGGCGGCTGGCAGGCATGGCTGGGGGGCGGGCGGGTTCCACAGCGGCTTTATCGCGACTTGCCTTTCCGGGTGTGGTCGACCGGCCCGTTCAAGGTCTACAAGCTGTGTCAGCACGACAGTGGTACCGGGTGCGCGATCCGGGATGCCGCCAGCCATCAGGCCGACCTGGAAGTGGCGCTCAGCCTGCCTGGGGGGATCCAGCATGGGGGCGGCGCGGTGCAGCGACTGCCGCTGCCCACCGGGCGCGCCATGGCATTGCAGTTCGAGTCGGTTCAGCCGGTGGCGAATCGCCCCGGGCAGTTGCACTTCGCCATCGAATCCGATCAGGTACGCGGCATGCTGGCCAATGCCGGAAGTACCTACAGTGGCCTGGTTACCGTCGTTTTCGATGCCGAGTTGTAGTCCATGGACATGACGAGCGAGGAACGAGCATGAGCAGGGTACTGGTGGTCGACGACCATCCTTTCATCCGCTCGACCGTGTGCATGCTGTTGCGCCAGGAGCGGCTGGAGGTCGTCGGGCAGGCGGACAATGGTATCGATGCGCTGCGGTTGATGCGCCAGGAACCGGTGGATCTGGTGATCCTGGACATCACCATGCCTGGCCTGGATGGCCTGGAGGTGATCGCCCGGATGCGTAGCCTGGAGCATCCGGCCAAGTCGCTGATCCTTACCTCGCAACTGGCCGAGGCCTATTCGCTGCGTTGCATGCAGGCCGGCGCCGCCGGCTATGTGTCCAAGACCGATGATCTTGGTGAACTGAACAAGGCGGTGCGCGCCGTGCTTTCCGGTTACACCTACTTTCCGCAGGTGGCGTTCAGCTCGGTGCACCGGCAGGATCTCAAGGCCAGCGAGGCGCAGTGCATCGCCAGCCTCACCGACCGTGAATTGATGGTTCTGCAGCAGTTGGCGAGGGGCTTGAGCAACAAGGCAATCGGCGATGCGATGTTGCTGAGCAACAAGACCATCAGCACCTACAAGAGCCGTCTGCTGGAAAAGCTTCGGGTCCGTTCGCTCATCGATCTCGCGGATTTCGCCCGCCGCAATCTTTTGATCTAGAGCTGTCCAGTGCTCGGCCGAGCCCTGTCGATGGCGCTGCTGTTGTGCCTGATCGCCCCGTCGCAAGCAACTGCCACCCAGTTGCATTCGGGGGTTGCCCTGAAGGGGCCGGCCATCGAACCGACGCAAGCCGCCCTGCGCTGGTTGTGGGAGCGAAGCCGGTTGCGCCTGGGTATCGTCGAACGACACGATCCCCCTTTCGACCTGCTGGGCACCGGCCAGACCTATGAGGGTATCACTGCCGACTACGCCAGCCTGGTGGCGGCACGGTTGCGCATGCAGGTCGAGGTGCAGGTCTTTGCCACGCAGAACGAGGCCTTTGCAGCCTTGCGTGATGCACGCATCGACCTGGTCGGTTCGGTGACCGCTCGCCAGGCTCAGGATGCCGGCTTGCGCTTGTCGCATCCCTATGCCGAGGACCGGCCCATGCTGATGGCGGCCCGACCGGTCGGCGCACCTGGACCAGGGCATGAGCCCGGTATGCGCTTGGCCATGGTCGAAGGCTATCGCTCACTGGAACAGGTTCTGGCAGGTTACCCGCTGGCGCAGGTCCAGTGGCATGCCTCGCCGTTCAGTGCCATGGCCGCGCTGGTACTGGGTCAGGCCGATGTGTATATCGGGGATGAGCACAAAGGACGCTACCTGCTGGGGCGCAGTCAGCTGTTCGGGGTCGAGGCGGTCGGTCGTGCCGACCTGGATTCACAGGCGATCGGCTTCGCCATGCTCGACTCGACCGGGCCGCTGGCGACCTTGGTCGATGAAGCCCTCGCCAGCCTTGGCGAGCCCCAGCATGAGCAGATCCGCCGACGCTGGAGCCCGTTGGCGATGGTGGCCTACGATCCTGCTGCCTTGCAGTTGAGCACCTCCGAGCAGCGCTGGATCAGTGACAATCCTGTGGTCAAGGTGGTGCTGGACGAACAGTTGCTACCTCTGAGCTATCGCGATGCCAAGGCGGGGCTGCAGGGGCTGAGCCTGGACATCCTGCAATTGATCAGCCAGCGCACCGGGTTGCGTTTCGAGGTGCAAGCCTCAGGCACTATCGAGCAGATGATCGAGTGGGTGCGTCAGGGGCGTGCGCAGGTGATTGCCGGTTTGCCCTACAGCCCGCAGCGGGCCCGCGAGCTGAGTTTCAGTCGGGCATACCTGAGCGCAGCACGGGTGCTGGTCACGCGTGAAGACGCCTCCGGCCCTGCGAGCCTGGTCGGGCTGGAGGGGCACCGACTGGGTGTGATCCTGGGCAGTGCCGTGCCGGACCTCCTGGCCCAGCGCTACCCGCGTATCCGCTTGCAGGCCTATGGCGGGGCACTCGAGGCCCTGCACGCGGTGGCACGCGGTCAGGTGAGCGCGGCGGTGCTGACTTACGACGATGCGCGGCCGATGATCGCCCGTTGGTATCCGGGGCGCGTGAAGATCGCGGCCAGCGTATCCTTGCCGCCTGCTCACTTCGCGCTGGCCACGGCGCACGGCGAGCAGGCGTTGCAGGGCATCCTGAACAAGGCCCTGCTCAGCCTTGCCCCACAGGAAACCGATGCCCTGGTTCGCCGCTGGCGCAATCCACTGATCGTGGGGGATGGGGTCTGGTCACGCTATCGTGGCAAGATCCTGGGTGGCTTCGCGGCGGCCTTTGGCCTGCTGTTGCTGGCGCTGGTGTGGATTCGTTACCTGCGCCGTCTGCAGCGAGAGGCGGCACGGGCGCGCCGCGAGGCGGAGGCGGCGAACCAGGCCAAGACTGGCTTTCTCACCACCATGAGCCATGAAATCCGCACTCCGCTACACGCGCTGCTGGGCATGCTCGAACTGGCCCAGCGCAAGGCGGGCCAGGGTGTTCTCGACCGCATGGCCATCGAAGTGGCCACCGATGCCGCGCGCGGCCTGCTCGAGTTGATCGGTGACATTCTCGATGTCAGCCGGATCGAAGCCGGGCGTTTGCAACTGGCGCCGCAGCGTGTCGTGCTGGGCGAGCAGGTGGCCAGCGTGGTTCAGTTGTTCGAAGCGCAGGCGCGGGCCAAGGGCCTGGTGTTGGAACTGAACATGCGCGGTGCACAGGCGTGCGAGGTCATGCTCGATCCTCTGCGCTTCAAGCAGATCCTCGCCAACGTTCTGAGCAATGCGATCAAGTTCACCGGCGAGGGTCATGTCCGGGTTGATTTGCAGGCGCGTGCGCAGGGGGCCAGGCTGGCGGTCGAGCTGGCCGTGGAGGACACCGGAATCGGCATTGCCGCCGATGAGCTGGCCGCCCTTGGCCAACTGTTTCGCCAGGCCAGCAACCATCGACAATCGCCACGTCACAGCGCCGGGCTGGGTTTGGCCATCAGCCGCAGCCTGTGCCAGATGATGGGAGGGCACCTGAGGCTGGACAGTGTGCTGGGGCAGGGAACACGGGTGTGCATTCACCTTGAGCTGCCTTTGCTGATCGCGCAGGAAGCCCGTGAGGAGCCCTCCGTGCCCACGGCCATGGCGCACTTCGCCAGGTTGCGGGTGCTGGTTGTCGATGACTACCCTGCCAACCGCCTGTTGCTGGCCCAACAGCTCGATTACCTCGGCCATCAGGCCCGCGTCGCCGAAGACGGCACGCAGGCCCTGCGCTTGTGGCTCAAGGAGCATTTCGATGTCGTGATCAGCGATTGCAACATGCCACGCCTCGGTGGGCACGCACTGGCGCGGGCAATCCGCGAACATGAGCGGCGCAGCGAGCGTCCGCGCTGTCGGGTGATCGGGCTCACGGCCAGCGCCCTGGTCGATGAGCGAAACCGCTGCCGGGCTGCGGGCATGGACGGTTGCCTGTTCAAACCGCTGGGGCTGCAAGACCTGGAGCGAGTACTGACGGCGTGTCGTCCACCCTCACAGGCGAACGCATGCGGGCAATCGATTCTGGACATGGGCCATCTGATGCACCTGGTGGGCAAGGACCAAGCTGCGCTCAGTGCCTTGCTGTCCGATCTACGCAGCAGCAACCGTAGTGATCTCAAATGCTTGCAGACGTTCAGGCATCAGCCGCAGGCACTTGCGCAACTGGCCCATCGGGTCAAGGGCGCTGCGCGCATCGTGCGCGCCAGTACTCTGGTGGAATTGTGCGAACGTCTCGAACGAACCTGCGCCCAGCCGTCACCCGCACCGGAGCAATTGAGTGCGGACGTGCGCGCGTTGCACGCGGCGATGCAGCAGCTGGATCGCCAGCTCAATCGCCATGCCGCCACTGGCGGCATGGCGGTGGCGTCATATCATCCCGAGCAATAACAGCACCAGCAGCACCACCAGTACGGCACCGACGATGCCGGACGGGCCATAACCCCAGCTGCGCGAATGGGGGAAGACCGGTAAGCCACCGATCAGCAGCAGGATCAGGATGATGATGAGGATCGTGGTCATGGGCGAAATCCTTGCGTGGTTGGGGTCAAGGGCCTGGAACTGCTGGCCTCTTGTAAATTCGGACTGTTGCCGGACCTGAAAGATTCCATTTGTGTGTCTGCCCCTTGCAGGTCGACGAGCTCGGCACTGACTGAACGGTCATGGGCTTGCATTCACTATCCTGATGAATCCTGCCTCGCTGTCCGACGTTGATTAGACTCGGTTGCAATTCAGTCGGCACAAGGCCCGTCACCATGCAAAACCGCATCATGATCACAGGCGCAGGATCCGGCCTGGGCCACGAGATCGCCCTGCGCTGGGCTCGGGAGGGTTGGCGCCTGGCGCTGGCAGATGTCAACGATGCTGGCCTGCGCGAAACCCTGGAGCAGGTACGTGCAGCAGGCGGCGATGGTTTCGTGCAGCGTTGCGACGTGCGTGACTACAGCCAGCTCACCGCCTTGGCCCAAGCCTGCGAGGAACAATTCGGCGGCATCGATGTGATCGTCAACAACGCAGGCGTCGCCTCGGGCGGGTTCTTCGCCGAGCTGTCGCTTGAAGACTGGGACTGGCAGATCGCAGTGAACCTGATGGGCGTGGTCAAGGGCTGCAAGGCGTTTTTGCCACTGCTCGAGCGCAGCAAGGGGCGCATCATCAACATCGCTTCGATGGCGGCGCTGATGCAAGGGCCGGGAATGAGCAACTACAACGTCGCCAAGGCCGGTGTGCTGGCGCTGTCGGAAAGCCTGCTGGTGGAGTTGCGCCAACTCGAGGTGGGGGTGCATGTGGTGTGCCCGTCGTTCTTCCAGACCAACCTGCTTGACTCTTTCCGCGGGCCGAATCCGGCGATGAAGGCGCAGGTCGGCAAGCTGCTGGAAGGCTCGCCCATCACTGCCGCACAGATTGCCGACTACATCCACGCACAGGTCGCGGCGGGCGAATTCCTGATTCTGCCGCACGAGGCCGGACGCGATGCCTGGCGTCTGAAGTGCCAAGCCCCGCAGGTGCTCTATGACGAGATGGCCAGTATGGCGGTAAAGATGCGGGCCAAGGCGCGGCCAGGGCAATAGCTGTTATGCAGGTGCCGTCTGTAGGGCTTTTTACCGATCTGGGTAGGTGCGGTCTATTTCACAGGTGAGTGATTGAATAGGCCGAATGCCCATAGCAGGCTCGGATTTTCCCTGGGTCTGGAGGATCGGAGCATGTTGGTAATCGGACGTGATGTCGGCGAGGTCGTCACCATCGGCGAGAACATCCGCATCAAAGTGATGGCCGTCGAAGGGGGCGTGGTGCGCTTCGGGATCAGTGCACCGCGTGAGGTGGTGGTGCACCGCTCGGAGATTTACAAGCGTATCAAGGAGCAGGAGCTGGAGCGCAGCTCCTCGTCTTAATCCAGCAACTCCCGTGGCACATCATGCTTGGCCAGTAACTGGCACTGCTGGCTTTCCAGGTCGAAGAGGATGAATGCCTGGCCTTTGGCCAAGGCCTGGCGCACGCGCAGCACGCGGGTTTCCAGCGGGGTGTCGTCGCCGTTGTCGGTGCCGTCGCGGGTGACGAAGTCTTCGATCAGGCGGGTGAGGGTGTCGGCTTCGAGTTGGTCGTAGGGGATCAGCATGATGGCTATCGGGTTGGGCAGGTTGGGCTGCATGCTACTTGAAAGTGGGGCAGGGACGTTAATCGTCGGCGACGTCTGGGCGGGTTCACCCGCGTAGACGCCGCCGCCAGGTTCAGCTCTTGTTGCCCACCAGGCTATCCACCGCTGGCACCCGGGTATCGCTCTCCATTTGCGCATCATGCTCCAGTTGATGACTGAAGCGCTCCAGAGAAGCATTGGCCGGTTGCGAGTCGCTGGCGAACACGGGCGGGCTGAGCAGGTACGCCGACAACAGGCGGCTCAGTGCAGCCAGGCTGTCGATGTGGGTGCGCTCGTAACCGTGAGTGGCGTCGCAACCGAACGCCACCAGCGCAGTGCGGATATCGTGCCCGGCCGTGACCGCCGAGTGGGCGTCGCTGAAGTAGTAGCGGAACAGGTCGCGGCGTACCGGCAACTCCTGGTCGCTCGCGAGTTTGAGCAGATGACGGGACAGGTGGTAGTCGTACGGCCCTGAAGAGTCCTGCATCGCCACGCTTACTGCATGCTCGCTGGACGCCTGCCCCGGCGCCACCGGGGCGATGTCGATGCCGACGAACTCGCTGACATCCCAAGGCAGCGCGCCTGCGGCCCCGGAGCCGGTTTCCTCGGTGATGGTGAACAGCGGATGGCAGTCGATCAGCGGTTGGCGGCCACTTTCCACCACAGCCTTGAGGGCTGCGAGCAATGCCGCCACGCCGGCTTTGTCGTCCAGGTGACGGGCGCTGATATGGCCGCTATCGGTGAATTCCGGTAGCGGATCGAAGGCGACGAAGTCGCCGATGCCGATGCCCAGCGCCTCGCAATCGGCGCGGGTAGCGCAGTAGGCGTCCAGGCGCACCTCAACGTGTTCCCAACTGATCGGCATCTGGTCGATGGCGGTGTTGAACGCGTGCCCGCTGGCCATCAACGGCAGCACGCTGCCGCGAAACACGCCGGTGTCGGTGAACACGCTGACCCGGCTGCCTTCGGCGAAGCGGCTGGACCAGTGACCTACTGCCGACAGTGCCAGGCGGCCGTTGTCCTGCAACTGCCGCACGCTGGCGCCGATGGTGTCCAGGTGTGCCGAGACGGCGCGATCGGGCGAACTCTGACGGCCCTTGAGCGTGGCGCGGATGGTGCCACGGCGGGTCAGCTCGAAGGGGATGCCCAGTTCGTCCAGGCGCTCGGCTACGTAGCGCACGATGGTATCGGTGAAGCCGGTGGGACTGGGGATGGCGAGCATCTCCAGGAGGACGCGCTTGAGGTAGTCCAGGTCGGGTTCGGGGAGTCGTTCGGACATGGGTACTCCTTGGGGTCTTTGCTGGCTTTTTCGCGGGCAAGCCCATTCCACAAGGGCTTGCCCGCGAAAAGACCAGCAGCGATTCAGGCCAGGGGCTGGCTATGCGGGAACAGCAGATCCACGAACCGCTCCGCAGTCGGCTGCGGTTCATGGTTGGCCAGCCCGGCCCGCTCGTTGGCTTCGATGATCACGTAGTCCGGCTGCTGCGCATCGCGCACCATCAGGTCCAGGCCGACCACCGGAATTTCCAGTGCCCGTGCAGCCCTCACTGCCGCATCGGCGAGCACCGGGTGCAACTGTTCGGTGACATCTTCCAGGGTGCCGCCAGTGTGCAGGTTCGCCGTGCGCCGCACCGCCAGGCGCTGGCCTGCCGGCAATACGTCTTCAAAACCCAGCCCGGAGGCGCGCAGGGTGCGCTCGGTTTCCTCATCCATCGGGATGCGGCTTTCACCCCCGGTTGCGGCCTGGCGACGGCGGCTCTGGGCCTCGATCAGTGCCTTGATGGTGTGCTTGCCGTCGCCGATCACCTCGGCCGGATGGCGAATGGCGGCGGCCACCACCTCGAAGCCGATCACCAGGATGCGCAGGTCGAAACCGGCGTGGAAGCTCTCCAGCAGCACGCGGCTGTCGAAACGCCGGGCGTGCTCCACAGCCTGGCTGATCTCGTCGTATTCGGTGAGGTTGACCGCGACGCCCTGGCCCTGCTCGCCATCCACCGGCTTGACCACGACGGCGCCATGCTCTTCGAGAAAAGCCAGGTTGTCGTCGGCGTTGCCGGCCAGTTGCTGGGCAGGCACCTGCAGGCCGGCATCGTGCAGCACCTTGCGGGTCAGGCGCTTGTCCTGGCACAGGGTCATGGTCACGGCGCTGGTCAAGTCACTCAGCGATTCGCGACAGCGAATCCGGCGCCCGCCCAGGCTCAGGGTGAACAGCCCGGCGCTGGCGTCGTCTACCTGGACTTCGATACCACGGCGCAGGGCTTCGTTGACGATGATCCGCGCGTAGGGATTGAGCCCGGCTTCAGGGCCAGGGCCGAGGAACAGTTCCTGGTTGATGCCATTCCTGCGCTTGACGGCGAAGGTGGGCAGGTTACGAAAGCCCAGCTTCTGGTAAAGCCGCTTGGCCTGGCGGTTGTCGTGCATCACCGACAGGTCGAGGTAGGCCAGGCCGCGGCTCATGAAGTGCTCGACCAGATGGCGCACCAGCACTTCGCCGACACCCGGACGGCTGCACTGCGGGGAGACGGCCAGGCACCACAGGCTGCTGCCGTGCTCGGGGTCGTCGAAAGCCTTGCTGTGGTTCAGACCCATGACGCTGCCGATCACGGCGCCGGTGTCTTCGTCCTCGGCAATCCAGTACACCGGGCCACCCAGGTGGCGCGGGGTGAGTAGCTCGGGATTGACCGGCATCATGCCGCGCGCCTGATACAGCGTGTTGATCGCCTGCCAGTCGCCTTCGGCCTGGGCGCGACGGATGCGAAACCCGCGGAACACGCGCTGGGCCGGGCGGTAGTCGGTGAACCACAGGCGCAGGGTGTCGGAGGGGTCGAGAAACAGCTGTTGCGGCGCCTGGGCCAGCAACTGCTGGGGGGCCGCCACGTACAAGGCGATGTCACGTTCGCCGGGCTGTTCGTCGAGCATGGCCTCGGCAAGTTGTGCAGGGTCAGGGTAGGTGTGGCCGATCAGCAAACGTCCCCAGCCGCAGTGCACGGCGCGCGGCTGGTCGTGGGGGTCGCTGCCGTCACCGGCCAGGCGTGCCTGGAGGCGTTCGTAGGAGGGCGCCTGGCCGCGCAACAGGCGCTGGCCATAGGCACTATGGGCTTTCATTGGTCAGATTCCTTGTTCGCTGAGCCACAGGTTCAGGGCCGCCAGTTGCCACAGCTTGGAGCCGCGCAGTGGGGTGAGCTGGCCGTGGGGGTTGCTCAGCAGGCGATCGAGCATGGCCGGGTTGAACAGGCCACGGTCCTGGCTCGGGTCGGTCAGCAGTTCGCGTACCCAGCCAAGGGTCGCGCCCTCCAGGTGCTTGAGGCCGGGTACGGGGAAGTAGCCCTTCTTGCGGTCGATGACTTCATGGGGAATGACCCGTCGCGCCGCCTGCTTGAGCACCTGCTTGCCACCGTCGGGCAGCTTGAAGCGGGCCGGGATACGGGCAGAAAGTTCGACCAGGCGATAGTCGAGGAACGGCGTACGTGCCTCCAGCCCCCAGGCCATGGTCATGTTGTCGACACGCTTGACCGGGTCGTCGACCAGCATCACCGTGCTGTCCAGGCGCAGGGCCTTGTCCACCGCATGGGTTGCACCGGGACGGGCGAAGTGCTCGCGAACGAAATCGCCAGCGGCATCGTTGTCCAGCAACCAGGGTGCCTGCACGGTGTCGCGGTATTCGTCGTGGCTACGGTCGAAGAACGCCTCGCGATAGGCAGCGAAGGCATCCTCGGCACCATTCACCTGCGGGTACCAGTGATAGCCGGCGAACAACTCGTCGGCGCCCTGGCCGCTCTGCACGCCCTTGCAGTGCTTGGCGACTTCACGCGAAAGCAGGTAGAAGGCGATGCAGTCATGGCTGACCATCGGCTCGCTCATGGCGCGGAAGGCAGCCGGCAACTGCTCGATGATCTCGTGTTCGGCGATGCGCAACTGGTGGTGGCGGGTGCCGTAGTGCTTGGCGATCAGGTCCGAGTACTGGAACTCGTCGCCACGTTCGCCGCCGGCATCCTCGAAACCGATGGAGAAGGTCGACAGGTCGTCCACGCCGACTTCGCGCAGCAGGCCGACCAGCAGGCTGGAGTCGACGCCACCGGACAGCAGCACGCCAACATCCACAGCCGCGCGCTGGCGGATCGCCACGGCATCGCGGGTGGCATCGAGCACACGGGTGGTCCAGCCTTCGAGGTCGAGGTCCTGCTCGTCCGGGGTCGGGCCGTAATGCAGTTGCCACCAGGTCTGGCGCTCGACTTCGCCGTGGCGGTCGATGCGCATCCAGGTCCCGGGCTCGAGCTTCTGCACGTTGGCCAGCATCGTGCGCGGTGCTGGCACCACGGCGTGGAAGTTGAGGTAGTGATTGAGCGCTACCGGGTCGATCATCGGGTCGATGTCGCCGCCTTTGAGCAGCGCCGGCAGGGTCGAGGCGAAGCGCAGGCGCTCGCCGTTGCGCGACAGGTACAGCGGCTTGACGCCGAGGCGGTCGCGAGCCAGGAACAGGCGCTGGTTGTCGCGCTCCCAGATGGCCAGGGCGAACATGCCGTTGAGCTTGGGCAGCAGCGCGGCGCCCCAGGCGTGGTAGCCCTTGAGCAGCACTTCGGTGTCGCCGTCTGACCAGAAGTTATAGCCCAGGTCCTGCAGTTCCTGGCGCAGTTCCGGGAAGTTGTAGATGGCGCCGTTGAACGCCAGGGACAGGCCGAGGGTGTTGTCGACCATCGGCTGCGCCGAGCCGTCGGACAGGTCCATGATCTTCAGGCGCCGATGGCCGAGGGCGATCGGCCCCTGGCTGTGGAAGCCCCAGGCATCAGGGCCGCGTGGCGCCAGATGATGGGTGATGCGCTCCACCGCGGCGAGATCCGCCGGGCGGGGGGCTTGGTCGATGGGGGTGAAACGCAACTCTCCTGCTAATCCGCACATAAGTCCTTACCGGTTTTGCCGTTGGGGAAAGAGTGCCCCCACATGGGGCACCTTAAGGAACTGACCCAGGGGATTTGCGGGAGTTTTAGATCAATCTGTTATATGGGACGGGTGGGTGCTGTTTCATTTGCCGCGAATCAGCTTGCGCAGCGTGAAGCGGTTTGGATGACAGGCCTCGGCCACGGCCCGGGGCACCGGGAGCGGTTCGCCACTGGCCCAGGCGGCAATCAGCTCGCCGCTCAAAGGCGCGGTAATCAGGCCGCGTGAGCCGTGGCCGCTGTTGACGTACAAGCCTTCCAGCCAGGGGCAGGCGATCGCCGGAACCTGTCGGGCATCCTTGGCCAGCATTGAATAGGTCGTGCTGAACGCAGCAGGATCGGCCAGCGGCCCGACAATCGGCAGGTAATCCGGGCTGGTGCAGCGAAACGCTGCGCGCCCCTGCAATTGCGCCGGATCCAGTGCGGCCGTGTCGAGCCGCTGCGCCAGGTCGGCAGAAATCGCCTCCAGCAGACCAAGATTGCTTGCGTGCTCGCCGGCAGTGGGGGCGAGGTCGAGGCTATGGAAGTCGAAACTGGCACCTAGGGTGTGCTCGCCATCGCGCGCCGGGGCGACGTAGCCGTCGGCGCAGACCACGGTGCCCAGCGCCTGGCTGCGCTCGGTCAGCGGCAGGCGGGTGATCTGTCCTCGGATACGCTTGAGCGGCAGCTCGGCGCATGCCTCGAGGTTGCGTATCTCAGCGGCACCGGCCAGCACCACCAGCGGCGCACTGGCCAGCAACCGTTCGCCGTCCCAGGCTTGCCACAGACCGTCGACGCGGCGCAGTTCGATCACCTGGTGATGGTTGAGCAGGCGAATGCGCGGGTGTTGCAGTTGCGCGTGGCACAGTGCGGGCGGGTGCACCCAGCCGCCCTCGGGGTAGAACAGCCCACCGCTGGACAGGGCGACCCCGGCGATCGCCTCGGCCTGCTCGCGATCCAGGCACTGCAGCAGGCTGCTGTCGAAGGCGCCGGCAAGTTTGGCCTGGCGTTCGGTTTCCTTGGTGTCGAACGCCAGTTGCAGCACGCCGCAGTCGTCCCAGTCGCGGCCACGCTGCAGGCGTTCGAGCCAACGGCGGGTGTAGCCGAACCCGGCGAGAATCATCTGCGACAAGGCGGTGCCGTGTGCCGACAGCTTCAGGTACAGCACGCCCTGGGGGTTGCCGGAGGCCTCTCGGGCCGGGGCGTCGTGGCGTTCCAGCACTTCGACCTGCCAACCGCGTGCAGCCAGGCTGGCGGCGCTGGCGCAACCGGCCAGCCCGGCGCCGATGACCAGCGCGCGACGGGGGCCGTCCACGGGGGCGGGGCGTGCATACCAGGGGGCTGGTTGTGGCGGCGTCGGCAGGTCTTCAGGCCAGCCGACGAATTCTCCCCCCATCACTTCCCACTTCTTGCCCAGCCCCGGCACTTTCTTGATCGCAAAACCGGCGGCTGCCAGGCCGCGGCGCACCCAACCTGTGGTGGTGAAGGTCCCCAGCGTGGTGCCGGGGCGTGACAGCCGTGCCAGTTGCGCGAACAGTTCCGGCGTCCACATGTCCGGGTTCTTCGCCGGGGCGAAGCCGTCCAGAAACCAGGCGTCGATGGGCGCGTCGAGCTGGGGCAACCGTTCCAGCACGTCACCGACCAGCAGGGTGAGGGTGACCCGGCCCTGCTCGAAGCTGAACTGCTGGAAGCCTGGATGCACGGCCACATACTGCGCCAGCAAGGGTTCGCTGAAGGGCGAAAGCTCCGGCCACAGCGCTGCAGCGCGGGCCAGGTCGGCGCGACTGAGTGGGTACTTCTCGACACTGACGAAATGCAGCCGCGCCTCGGGGTGAGCCTTTTCTGCAAACAGTTGCCAGGCACAGAAGAAGTTCATGCCGGTACCAAAACCGGTCTCGCCGATCACCAGGCAGGCGTGCGGCGCAAGCTCGGCGAAGCGCCGGGCCAGGTGGTTGCGCTCGAGGAAGACGTACACCGTCTCGTGCACGCCCTCGTTCTTCGAGAAATAGACGTCGTCGTATTGCCGCGAGTGGGGGCGGCCCTGGTCGTCCCAGTCGATCTGGGCGTGCTGGGGGAGTGGGGTATCAGGCATGGTCGGTTCGGCTGGCAGTGAAGCGAAGATTTTATGCCATCTGCGTCGCCGGCGCTGTATCCGCCGTGGGAAGAGGGCGCAAGACTGGCGTGCAATCCGCTACTCTTGCTTATCCATCGAAGGAGTGAGCCATGTTCGAATCCGCGGAAATCGGTCACAGCATTGACAAGGAAACCTACGAGGCCGAATTGCCGGCCCTGCGCGAGGCGTTGCTGGAGGCCCAGTTCGAGCTCAAGCAGCAGGCGCGATTCCCG
The DNA here is from genome assembly GCF_016624805.1 of Pseudomonas sp. S44. Classification (NCBI taxonomy): domain Bacteria; kingdom Pseudomonadati; phylum Pseudomonadota; class Gammaproteobacteria; order Pseudomonadales; family Pseudomonadaceae; genus Pseudomonas; species Pseudomonas sp. S44. The sequence continues at coordinate 2,506 of NZ_JACVTY010000007.1, read as the reverse complement.
GTCATCGTACTGATCAACGGTGTCGAGGGTGCTGGCAAGGGCGAGACGGTCAAGCTGCTCAACGAGTGGATGGACCCGCGGATGATCGATGTGCTCACCTTCGACCAGCAGACCGACGAAGAACTGGCGCGCCCACCCGCCTGGCGATACTGGCGTGCACTACCGCCAAAAGGGCGAATGGGCGTGTTCTTCGGCAATTGGTACAGCCAGATGTTGCAGGGGCGGGTGCATGGTCGCTTCAAGGATGCGGTGCTCGACCAGGCCATCACCGGCGCCGAGCGCCTGGAACAGATGCTTTGCGACGAAGGTGCGCTGATCATCAAGTTCTGGTTTCACCTCTCCAAGAAACAGATGAAGACCCGGCTCAAGGTGCTGCGCGACGATCCGCTGCACAGTTGGCGCATCAGTCCGCTGGACTGGCAACAGTCCGAGACCTACGACCGCTTCGTACGTTTCGGTGAGCGGGTTCTGCGGCGCACCAGCCGCGACTACGCGCCCTGGCATGTGATCGAGGGTGTCGATCCGCACTACCGTGCGCTGGCGGCCGGGCGCATTCTGCTCGAAAGCCTGAACGCGGCGCTGGCCAACGCGCCGAAGGGCAAGCACCAGGGCAATGTCGCGCCATTGGGGCGCAGCATCGATCAGTTGAGCCTGCTCGGTGCCCTGGATCTCACCCAGCGCCTCGACAAGCACGACTATCAAAAGCAACTGGTCGCCGAGCAGGCGCGCCTGGCCGGGCTGCTGAGGCACAAGCGCATGCGTGAGCATGCCCTCATCGCGGTGTTCGAAGGCAACGATGCGGCAGGTAAAGGTGGAGCGATCCGCCGGGTGGCTGCTGCGCTGGACCCGCGTCAGTACCGTATCGTACCGATCGCCGCACCCACCGAGGAGGAGCGCGCCCAGCCTTACTTGTGGCGCTTCTGGCGACATGTGCCGGCGCGCGGCAAGTTCACCATCTTCGACCGCTCCTGGTACGGCAGGGTGCTGGTGGAGCGGGTCGAAGGATTCTGCACCCCGGCCGACTGGATGCGCGCCTATGGCGAGATCAATGATTTCGAGGAGCAGTTGAGCAACTCGGGCATCGTGGTCGTGAAGTTCTGGCTGGCAATCGACCAAGAGACACAGTTGCAGCGCTTCGAGGAACGTGAAGAGATCCCGTTCAAGCGCTACAAGATCACCGAGGAAGACTGGCGCAACCGCGACAAGTGGGATGTATACGCCGAGGCGGTGGGTGACATGGTCGATCGTACCAGCTCCGAGATAGCCCCCTGGACGCTGGTGGAAGCCAACGACAAGCGCTGGGCGCGGGTCAAGGTGCTGCGTACCATCAACGATGCACTGGAAGCGGCGTTCGCCAGGCACAAGAAGTGACGCATCCCGTCCGCCGCGGGGCAGCCATGCCCCGCGGGAATGACCTGATGAATTCTTTTCCCGCCACTTTCTGCCAGCCCCACCTTTGCAGCCCTTAGACTTCAATCACCCCAATCAGGGCATTGATCGAGGACGCTATGCACATTTCTTCCGGACGCTGGGTCCATGGCCTGTTCCTGGCGCTGCTGACCGCGCTGCTGTGGGGCATTCTGCCGATCAAGCTCAAGCAGGTGCTGCAGGTGATGGATCCGATCACGGTCACCTGGTATCGGCTGCTGGTCTCCGGCGGCTTGCTGTTCGCCTGGCTGGCCGCCAACCGGCGCCTGCCGCCAGTCCAGCGGCTGGGGCGCAAGGGCTTGGGCCTGGTAGCGGTGGCCGTGTGTGGGCTGATGGGCAACTACGTGCTGTATCTGGTCGGTCTCAAACTGCTCAGCCCTGGTACTGCACAGTTGGTGGTGCAACTGGGGCCGGTGCTGTTGCTGGTGGCCAGTGTGTTTGTGTTCAAAGAGCGTTTCAGCTTGGGCCAGGGTATCGGGTTGCTGGTGCTGCTGGCCGGTTTCGGGCTGTTCTTCAACCAGCGCCTGGACGAGCTGCTGACATCACTTGGGACCTATACCACCGGTGTACTGACGATCATCCTGGCCACCAGCATCTGGGTGTTCTATGCCCTGAGCCAGAAGCAGTTGCTGACGGTCTGGCATTCGCAGCAGGTGATGATGGTGATCTACCTGTGCTGCGCGGCGCTGCTGACGCCTTGGGCGCACCCGCTGGAGGCGCTGCAACTGACGGCTGTACAAGGCTGGTTGCTGCTGGCGTGCTGCCTGAACACCCTGGTCGCCTATGGCGCATTTGCCGAGGCTTTGGCGCATTGGGAAGCATCGCGGGTGAGTGCGACCTTGGCACTGACGCCGCTGGTCACCTTTATTGCGGTGGCGCTATCGGCCTGGGTGTGGCCTGAGTACGTGCATGCCGAACAGATCAATGCGCTGGGCTATGCCGGGGCGGTGACGGTGGTGGCAGGGTCGGCACTGGTGGCGCTGGGGCCTTCGCTGGTGGCGGGGTGGCGGGCGCGGCGGGCCAGGGTGGCAGAGGTTCGCTCATAATCGGCGGTGGCCGCTTTGGCGGGGCCACCGCG
>NZ_JACVTY010000079.1:0-229 GCF_016624805.1 Pseudomonas sp. S44 | reverse complement strand
TGGCAGCGCCACCGGGACTATCACCATCCATGCGCCTGATGACGTGTACGTCGGCGGCCAGCCAAGCATCGTGAACAAGCTGGAATCCGTCACTGGCGCCGATAACTTCGAGAAGCTGACCCTAGGCGACAACTCCGTCACCACCACAGTGACAGACGAACCAGGTACTGGCACTCCGGGCACCGGCAACGAAGGCGACAAGGTCTCCGTCACCATCGTCAGCAATGGC
>NZ_JACVTY010000078.1:0-235 GCF_016624805.1 Pseudomonas sp. S44 | reverse complement strand
CCGGCCTGTCACGCCGGGGGTCGCGGGTTCGAGTCCCGTCCGCTGCGCCATCTTCTGCTTCGAGGCCCTAGAACTCCTCCAAGCGACATTGAAGGCGATAAACCAATCGCCTTTTTTGTGCCTGCAACACCAGCGTCATGCGCTGGCATGCAGATCCCAGTTTCAAGCAGGCTTCGGCCTGTGCGATACGCAGCGGTAGTTCAGTCGGTTAGAATACCGGCCTGTCACGCCGGGG
>NZ_JACVTY010000077.1:0-243 GCF_016624805.1 Pseudomonas sp. S44 | reverse complement strand
TGGTTGCGGGAGCCGGATTTGAACCGACGACCTTCGGGTTATGAGCCCGACGAGCTACCAGGCTGCTCCATCCCGCGTCAGAGGTGCGCATTCTACGGATTATCGACGGACTGTCAAACCTTAATGCGTGTTGAGCGTGGATATTCATCAAAGCAAAGAAAAAGGCCACTGTGTTAACAGTGGCCTTTTCTTGAATCTGGTTGCGGGAGCCGGATTTGAACCGACGACCTTCGGGTTATGAGC
>NZ_JACVTY010000076.1:0-250 GCF_016624805.1 Pseudomonas sp. S44 | reverse complement strand
GGTTACAGAGACTTTGTCGCCTTCGTTGCCGGTGCCCGGAGTACCGGTACCTGGCTCATCGGTGACATCGGTTTTCACTTCGCCCTGACCCAGGGTCAGCTTTTCGAAGTTATCGGCACCAGTGACGGACTCCAGCTTGTTCACGATCGATGGCTGACCGCCAACGTATACGTCGTCCGGCGCATGGATCGTGATAGTCCCGGTGGCGCTGCCAGCCGGAACGGTCACCTTGGTGCCATCCGAAAGAGTG
>NZ_JACVTY010000075.1:0-274 GCF_016624805.1 Pseudomonas sp. S44 | reverse complement strand
CAGAAGTGAATACGTCGGATCTTCACCCTTGATCAAACTTCCTAAATAAGAGCCACCCGCCTTGAGCACCCCGACCACGTTGCCGATATCCCGACCGGCAGTGACGGTCAGGTCGTTCGCCGCCTCGATACGCGCTGCGCTGTCGACCAGGTCCTTGGTCACCTGCTCGCCACCAGCCCGGCCTTCCAGGCGGGTAACGCTGCGTTCGTTGATCACATCGCCCGTCAGCGCGGTCAGGCTCACTTCACGACCGGCGATGATCCCGCCCTGGGCG
>NZ_JACVTY010000074.1:0-296 GCF_016624805.1 Pseudomonas sp. S44 | reverse complement strand
GCTCTGCGCCGCGGGCAGTGTCATGGCGGTGGAGACGGTGCTGGCGACGGTCGGGAGGGCCTGCTGGAGCGTCGGCACGGCCACCGACGTCATTGCCGGGGGCTGGTGTCGCGCGCAACGATGGTCTCGTGGAGGGCTGGGCAAGCGTGATCGGCGTGATCGGCCCAGGCTGTGCAGTGGACCAGTGCACCCCGTCGGCGGCCCCTCCTACCTGGCTCGACGTGCCTTGGCGGGCGGCCACTTCTCCGCTGCGGCTGGGCAGTTTACCCGGCCCTTGGGCCTGATCGATGGCGGCC
>NZ_JACVTY010000073.1:0-328 GCF_016624805.1 Pseudomonas sp. S44 | reverse complement strand
CGCTGACACTGAAAGTGAAGTCGTCGCGACCCTTACCGCCGACAAGACCACTGTGTCCGAAGGCGGCGAGATCACCTATACCGTTACGCTGACCAACACCCAAGGCCTGGACGTCAAAGCTCATGGCGGTTTGGTGTTCACCCTCTCGGACGGCACCAAGGTCAACGTTCCGGCTGGCAGCGCCACCGGGACTATCACCATCCACGCCCCTGATGACGTGTACGTCGGCGGCCAGCCAGCAATAGTCAACAAGCTGGAAGGCGTTACTGGTGCAGACAACTTCGAGAAACTGACCTTGGGTCAGGGCGAAGTGAAAACCGATGTCACC
>NZ_JACVTY010000072.1:0-343 GCF_016624805.1 Pseudomonas sp. S44 | reverse complement strand
AATGGTGACCTTGGTGCCATCCGAAAGGGTGAAGGTCAGGCCGCCATGGCCAGTGACATCCAGGCCCTGACCATTGGTCAGGGTGACGGTATAGGTGATCTCGCCGCCCTCGCTGACGGTGGACTTGTCGGCGGTGAGGGTCGCGACGACTTCGCTTTCGGTGTCAGCAATCTGAACGGTGGCCGAGCCACCCAGTTCCAGATTCTCGAAGGTCTTGCCCGGAACGCTGGCATCGGTGATGCCGACAGTCAGAGAGCCTGAGTCTTTGAAGACGTCATCGCCTTGGGCTGGCGCCTTGTACTCGACCTGGGTCTGGCCTGCAGCGATGGTGACCTTGTCGCCA
>NZ_JACVTY010000071.1:0-400 GCF_016624805.1 Pseudomonas sp. S44 | reverse complement strand
AGGGACGTCGCATCGGGGCTGGTACCGGTCAGTGGGGGAGGGCTGGAAACCGTGCTGGCGTCTCGCGGTTCCAGACTTTTGTCAGGTTCTTTTCTGCTTATAGCCCGCCGATCGGGTCGGCAACGTGACGTCTGGCTGACAGCGCTGACAGTTTCCGGTCATTGATGGCCAGTTGCCAAGGAATTGCGCTGGACCAGTGCTCGTCCGGGATTTGCCCTGGAGTCGAACGCCAACGTTGGAGGTGAGGCGCCGCAGATTCCAGCCCAGTGCGATACCTGTAAGAGCAACTGTCTGGTTCAAAATCTGAAGGTCAGCCCAATCCCTGTGGGAGCGGCGGTTCGGCGCCCCGATTTACCCGCGAAAAAGACACCGCGCTGCCTGGCACGGGCTACGCCCGTGT
>NZ_JACVTY010000070.1:0-442 GCF_016624805.1 Pseudomonas sp. S44 | reverse complement strand
CGCCAGTGTTCCAGGCAAAACCTTCGAGAACCTGGAGCTCGGCGGCTCGGCCACCGTTCAGATCGCCGATACCGAAAGTGAAGTCATCGCGACCCTGACTGCCGACAAGACTACTGTCAGCGAAGGCGGCGAGATCACTTACACCGTGACACTGACCAACGCTCAGGGCTTGGATGTCAAAGGCCACAATGGTCTGGTCTTCACGCTCTCGGACGGCACAAAAGTTACCGTTCCAGCGGGCAGCGCCACCGGCACTATCACCATCCATGCGCCGGATGACGTCTACGTTGGCGGCCAGCCTTCGATCGTCAACAAACTCGAAGGCGTTACTGGCGCAGATAACTTCGAGAAGCTGACCCTGGGTGACGGCACCGTCACCACTATTGTGACTGACGAGCCGGGTACCGGTACGCCAGGCACCGGCAACGAAGGCGACAAGGTC